>DATHJG010000265.1:0-7279 GCA_035489875.1 Solirubrobacteraceae bacterium
CGTCGAGGGTGCCCGGCATGTCCAAGTCGGACAGCCCGAACAGGCGGCCGATGACGCGGTAGTCCTGCCAAAGCGCCGCCTCCTCCTCCCGGCTTATGCTGCGGACGTACTTGCCGTAGACGACGACGGCCGAGTCGACGAGCGAGAACAGGATCCACATCAAGAGTTCCGGATCGTCTGCGCGATAGCGAGTCCCGGCCGCGTAGCGACCGACGGGCTCGGCGAGCGCGCTGCGTACGCGACGGTGCATCGCCCGCACGCGCGCCGTCACACGATCGGCGTCGCGCCTTGAGCCGAACGCGATCGGCGCCCCAGTGTCCGCCTCGTGATCGCGGCGGCGAGCCGCAGGGGCTCGTCGGACGGAGGGCTGGACGGCAGCGCCAGCCGGTCGCTAGCGACGCGCCCGGGGGCGTCAGGCCACTCGTGCCGTTGCGCAGGACCACGACAGCGCGCGGGCGTCGGCGCTCCGCCTCGAGCGAAGATCTGGACCCGAGGCGGAGTGGCCACCGACGGCGTTGAACGTCAGTGCTGCTCCCCGCGCCAGGCGCCGGTCTCGCGGCCACCGCGCTCGTCGAGGAGCGACTCGAGCCGCTCGAGATCCTGCTTGACCCGGCGGTCGTCGAACCCGAGTGCGCCGCCGATCTTCTCCTTGACGCCCTCGGGTTCCCAGCCCATCTCGACGGTGATCTCGGTCTTACCCGTGTCCGCCGGGCGGAACGTGACCTCGCCGGTGTTCGTCTTGCCGTCGATGGAGCGCCAGGCGATGCGCTGGTCGGGCACCTGCTCCGTGATTTCCGCATCCCACTCGTGGGTGCTGCCGCCGAAGTCCGCAACCCAATGCAGGCGCCGGTCGTCGAGCTGCTCCACTCGCTCGACGCCCTCCATGAAGCGCGGGAACTCCTCGAACTGCGTCCACTGGTTGTAGACGGTGTGAACGTCGTGGTCGATGACCTTCTTCTGGGTGACGGTCGGCATACGGCTCCTTTCGCTCGTTGTGCTTGTCCTCACCGGAACCGACCGGGCCGATTCACCTGCGCGTCAGGCCCACGACACAAGACTCACGCATTGCGGCGAACGGCGCAGAACCGCGCGACGGCGGCGAGGTGCCGATCCAACGCGCAGTTCAGGTGGCCTACCGAAGCCGCGCGTGACTGTCGTCTTTGCTGCTCGAGACGAGCGCCAGGCCGGTGAGCAGGAGGGCGGCGCCGATTGCGAGGAAGCCGAGGTCCCATCCGATCGGGCCGCCGAGGTCATCGCGCACGTGGTGAACGCCGAGCAGTTGGTGGTCGATCAGTCCCTCAAGCAGGTTGAACAGGCCCCAGCCCGCCAGGAGCAGCCCTACGTGCGCGCCCCGGGGCGGCGCGAGCCTGCCGTCGCGCCAGGCGGTGTGGAGCAGCGCCGAGCCGGCGCCGACGCAGATCCACGTGGCGAGGTGGAAGAGCCCGTCGGCGAGCGTGTTGGTCTCGAGGCCGGCGACGGTTGTCATCGGATGGCCGCTGGTGGACGTGAGCATGTGGTGCCACTGCAGCACCTGGGTGGGGGCATCGTGTCGCGGCCGTGACTGGACGAGCGGGTTCTCAGCGGACGACGAGCGCGGCGCTGCGTCTTGACGGGCATCGTCGATCAACGCGCACCGTCTGCGGAGCGGCGTGAGCGGAGAATCGCGCACTTGCGGCCAGCCGAGTTCTGTGCTCCGGCCGGTGCCGAAGCCCTCGGGGACGGGCGCGGCCGCATGCGTCGCCCGCCGGCTGTTGCGAGTCACAACACCGTCTGCGGCCCCAGAGCGGTCTCGGCGTTGCGTCGCCACTCGAGCAGCACGGCGGTGGCATCGTCGCGCAGCTCGGCCGCCTCGCGCCCGATCACGGCGTGGCGCAGCCGCCGCAGCGTCTCGGGCGCCGTCTGGCCCGCCGCTGCCTCGCGTTCGATGAACTGGCCGAGCCGCTCGATCGTGAACATCTCGCCGTCCGGGTCGCGCGCTTCCGTGAGCCCGTCGGTGTAGAGCAGCAGCAGATCGGCGGGCTCCAGCGACTGGTTAGCGACGGTCGGCGGGCCGCCGGGCGATCCCACGCCGAGCGGCGGCGCCGGCGCAGTCTTGAGCGTGCGTGCGCGCCGCCCGCCGCGGATGACCAGCGGAGGAGGGTGGCCGGCGCTTATCCAGCTCAGCCGCCCCGTGTCGAGGTCGAGCTGGGCGATCAGCGCCGTGACGAAGCGGCTGTCCGGGAACTGCATTCCGACCGCCTCGTGCATCGCTGCATACGTCTCGAGCAGGTCACTGCCGCTGCGCCGGCTGTACCGGTAGGCAGATAGCGCAAACGCGGCGACGCCCGCGGCCGCAAGCCCGTGGCCCATGGCGTCGAAGACGGCGACGTGCAGCATGCGGTCGTTGACCGCGTAGTCCAGCGCGTCGCCACCGTTGTCGTAGCACGGCTCGAGCATCGCTGCGAGCGCGAGCCCGTCGGTCGCGAACACGAGCGGCGGAGCGAGCGCCCACACCAGCTCGGAGGCGATCGTCATCGGCTGGCGCCGGCGCGTCACTTCGAAGGCGTCTCCGTATGCCGCCTTGGTGACGACGAGGATGGCGACGAGATGCGCGTAGCGCTCGCACGCCGCGACGATCCGGTCCGAAAGGGCCGCCTCCTCGAACGACATCTCCATCACGCCCAACCGGTCCGTACCGTCGAGCAGCGGCAGCCACAGGCGCTGCTGCCCCGGCGCATCACCCTGGGCCCGCAGGATGGTGGTGGAGGCGAACGCGCGACCGGCGACGGTCCCGGGCACCGACAGCGGTACGCGGGTGCCCGCCGCGCCGCCCGGTACCGGCATGAGCATGCTCAGGTCGTAGTCGATCCGGTAGAGCGCGACGTCGCGCGCGCCGATACACCGCGCCTGGTCGGCGATCACTGCCGGGGTGTCTGACGGCGTGCTCAGGTGCGTGCGACGCAGCAGTCCGTGAAGCAGGGCAAGGATGGCGTCGTCGCCCGCCGGGTAGGCCAGCGGATCGGTATGGGCGTCGGCCGGCACGCGACTGGGCCTACCCGCTTGCAGCCGAGACGCAAGCGCCGGGCGCCCCGCCCTCAGATCCGGACCGTGGGCCGTTCAGTCCTTCAATACGGCCCACATACCACTCAGGTCGAGGATACGCCGGACGGGATCGGAAACGTTGACCAGACTCATCTCGATCCCGAGCAGCTTGGTCCGTTCACGGATCGACAGCAGCGCTCCCAGCCCTGCCGAGTCGATGAACCGGACGTCGGCGACGTCCAACACGAGCCGACGAACCTCCTGTCCGGACAGCAGGCGATCGAGCTCGGGCTCGATCTTGAACGTCGCAGGCATGTCGAGCTCGCCAGCGAGCACAAGTTCAAGCGAGTCCTCATCTGATCGTGAGACGAGTCCGAAGCGGGACGTCGAGGCGGTTTTGCGATCGTGCGGCAACTCACGAATGGGATGCCCACGACCGCGGGTCTACATGCACACGGGAGCGAACACGGGCGAGTCTCGATGCAGCCGAGCTGAAAGTGACTTCGGCCCCGCGCGCGCTGCTCGTCCAGGATCCGGACATCGAAAGCGGCAGCGTCTGGCGAGGCGAGACCAACGGCGGGTCCACGGCGGGGGCCCCTCCCTTTCGTGGCAACGCGGTACGCGAGACGCCACGGAGGAGCGGCGCGACGCTGTTGCATTGCACCGGAAGGAGTGACGCCAAGTGTCGATCCTGGCGTGGCCCGTTTCACGTGCGATTGCGGCAAGCGTCGGGCAGACGATGTCCCCACGAGAGCGTGCTGCCCATTGTCCAAATTGGGTTCCGTCTTCCCGGATCGACCGCCGCCAAAGCACTGCAACGGCGCAGTTCAACGAGCGAGCGATGACGACTAGCAACGCCCCGGTTTTCGGCGTTGAAGGCGGCGCGTCCGCCGCGATCCGCTCCGTTTCCCGCCACCGCGCGGAGGGCAGACCTCCCTCAAGGATCGGCAACCGGATCGGGGATGAATCACATGATTGGCGCAATCATCTTGGGAATCGTGGCTGGGTACATAGGACGCCTGCTCATGCCCGGACGTGATGCGATGGGGTTTATCGCGACCGTCCTCCTCGGCGTCGCAGGCGCAGTCGCCGGCTTCTTGGTCTTCACCGAGCTGCTCGGCATCGGGGATAACGTCATGTTCGATCTCGGCGGGCTTATCGGCGCCGTGATCGGGGTCATGATCCTGCTCGCCCTCTACCGCGTCGCGCTCAAGGACAAGGAGCACCCGCTCGCCCGCTGACGCACGCGAGGATGTGCTGCGGCCCCCGGGGGATGACCGCGTTCCAGCGTCCTTCCCCCGGGCGGTCTCGCTGGGTAATCACCGGAGAACTCGACCAGGGGAAGGACGCTGGAACAAGCGTGGCCCCTCGATCTCGAGCCGTTCGCGGCATCCGCGGCGCAACGCCGGACTGTGCGCCGCGTCGGCTGTGCGCTCGACGACGATGCGGTCGTGCGCGGTGTACAGCGCGAGCGCCTCGTCGGCTCGTCCCTCTCGGAGGTGGTCGAGCGCGACGCGCTCCCAGGCGTGGATCTGACGGCGGTTCTCGGTGAGCTCGATCGCGAGACCGCGCTGGACGAGCCCGCGGAAGGCGCCACCGGCCTCGATCTCCTGAAGCTGGTGGTGGTCGCCGACCAGGACGAGCTTGCCGTGTGCCCGCTCAGCCGCCTCGAGCACGGCGGCGAGCTGGCGGGTGGGCAGCATGCCCGCCTCGTCGACGACGAGCACGCACCGTTCCGGGAGCGCGTAGACGCCGCGCTGCAGGTCCGCGAGCAGCGCCGACACGCTCGTGCTCGCGATGCCCGCGCCCTCCTGCAACTCGCGCGCGGCCCGTCGGGCGATCGCCGTCCCGAGCACCGGGTAGCCGGCCGCCTGCCACGCCTCCCGCGCTGCGGCAAGCGCGAACGTCTTGCCGGCCCCAGCGTTGCCCACGACCACGGCGACGCCGTCGCCCCGACGGCACAAGTGCTCGGCCATTACCCGTTGCTCGCCGGCCAGCGTCGGCCGTGCGGCGACGGCGCCGCCGATCTGGGCGTTGGTGGCCACGCCCGTTCCGGCGCCTCGCGCGGTGACGATACGTTCGATCACCCGCTGCTCGAGCGCGAGCAGTTCCGGCGTCGAGTACCCCAGCTCCTCGCGCGCCAACGGCAGCAGGCGACCGTCCCGCCGGCGGAACACCTCGGCCGTCTCGGGTGTCGTCGTTTCGGGAATCAGCGCGACCGCGCGGGACGAACGCAGGAAGCGATCAGCAGCGTTCTCGGGGAACCGCCCGTCAAGCTCCGGGGCCGCGGGCAGTCGCTCGCACAGCGCCTGGATCACGTCGCGGCGCGTGAAGGTCGACGCGCGGCGGGTGAGTCCGCTCGGCGCAGCCAGAGCCGCGAAGACCCGGTCGAGTGCCACCGCATCGAGCCGTTGAGCACGCGCCCTGCCCACGACGCGCGCCAGATCGTCAGGCGTGAAGCCGTGCTCGGACGCTTCGGCGCGCCACGCGTCGATCAGGCCGCCGGCGTCGACCTCACGACTCTTCGCACGCCGCGTCGCGAGCGCGGCCGCTTCCGCCGCGCGAGCTCCGGTCGTCCCATGCTCGGCCAGTGCCGCGTCGATCTCGGCGCGGCGGCGGCTGAAGGTGCGCAGCACAGGCGTGGGAACGCCGAACACCTCGGCGATGCCCTGGCGAGCCGGCGTCCACTCGACGCCGAGGGCGCACGTGAGCTCGCTACGCAGGACCGCCTGATAGAGAATGCTCGCGGTCCGCGCGTGCGCGTAGATCCGTCGCCCGTCGAGCGCCGACCAGCGGCCGTCCGCGCCGCGGCCGAGGTTGGCGACGAGCACGTGCGTGTGGAGCTGAGGGTCTCCCGCGCGAGACGTCCGGTGCCGGAAAGCCGCCGCGACCAACCCGTCGGCCGGCTCGACGCGGGCGCCGCCTTGACCCCGGCGCACGCCGGCGGCGGACCGCTGGAGATACGCGAGCGCCTCGGCAACCGCTCGGTCGTGGCCGCCTCGCACGGCCTGCCGAATCCGCTCATTGCCCACGCCGAAGAGGACGCTCACGCTCTTCGGCGCCGAGAACGTCAAGTCGAAGCCGGCAACGCGCACCACGCCCGGGCCGTTGCGGAGCGGCACGCCATCGGGAGCGAGGCCGCCAAGGACCCGACGCAACGCTTCGCCTTCGACGGGCCCAACGAGGCTGAGCGCCGCCGACCCGCTACCGAGCCACGTGCCGCGCGCTTCGGCGCCAGCGGCGTAGTAGTCCTCGAGACCGTCGCCGATGCTCTCGACGGCGTCGACGCGCCCCTCGGCCTGGTCGAGGTAATACTTGGCCTGGCCGGCCACGAGTTTGCCGATCGAGAGCACGAGGCCTGACCCACCAAGCCGCTGAAGAGGCCGCTCGGACAAAGAAGTTCGACGTCGCGCCACTTGCTGTTGACGGACACGGCGGCTCGCGCGGTTGCAAATCGCCGCTTATGCGGTCGCGACGGATAGCCGCTGGGCACTCCGTGCAGGGGTGTGTGTGTTCGGCCGTGGGTGTTGTCTTGAGAAGGATCGCGACCGCGACGGCGCGCGGAGGTTCACGGGCGGCGAGAGAGGATCAGCGAGGTCATCGCCGATCACTGACCTCCCTCGGGGAGATGGCTACATCGACTGCGTGTGACCCTGGGGTCCGCGCAACGTGTTGGCGGCCTCAGGCCTGCGGCTCGGGAGAGTCGCCAGGGCCCTTGGCCCCGTAGGTCAGGAAGTCGAGGTCGATCTTCCAGGCCGACATCCAGACGGGCACCCGCAGCTCGTCGAGGGCGACCACGTGCGAGCCGTCCTCATGCAGGCGTTCGGCCAGCTCGCCGGGCAGCGAGGGCCAGAACTGCTCGAAGAACAGGTCCTCTGCGGCGTGGAAGGCAACGCTCCCCGGCTCCGACTTCGTGACCGCGATCAGCGCCGGCGGATCGCCAGGCTGCAACAGCCACTCCGAGAAGGTCTCGTCCAGCATGGCGCGCAGGGTCTTGTCCTGGCTGGCCGCGGTCACCAGTGGGTCAACGATCTGCTCGACGAGGCGGGTGGGGACGCCCATGCGGCTGTGGCGCTGGCCGACGCGCAGCGCGAAGCGGGTGCGCGGACGCTGCTTGCCAAAGTCGTCGCCGGGGATCGCCTGGCGGACCTCCAGGTCAGCGATGACGTGCTTGGCCACGAAGCCCTGCACGCGCAGGTCGACGTAGCAGCGCGACTGCTTGCCGGTCGGGTCCACCGGGATCCAGCGCGCGGAGTTG
>DATHJG010000266.1:0-3001 GCA_035489875.1 Solirubrobacteraceae bacterium
ATCGTCCGGTCATCGCCGCAGAGGTCGTCGATCGCCGCATCGAGATGCTCGGGGTGATCGGCGATCGTCCACTCCTGCAGCCGCTCCCAGACCCGATCGATCGCGATGCCGGCCCGGCGCCGCTCCGCAGCGCGGTCGAGACAGCAGAGCTTGTGCTTGCGCCCGCTCCCACAGGGGCATGGCGCGTTTCGTCCACGCTTGGCCATCGTCGGAACGCTAGGACGGGGTGCGGACGGATCTGCGCGGGTGACGGTCGCGCGCCGGGCGTTCAGTGCTCGCCCGTCGCGACGCCCAAACGGTGATCGATCGCCTCGACGCTGGCCGGGATGCGCAGCCGCTCGGCCTCCTGCGGGTAGGCCTGCGCGAGCTTGGCCAGCTCGGCGCGCAGGAACGCGAGGCCGTCGTCGAGCTGGGACTCGCCGGCGTCGGCGCGCCGCGTGACTCCCATCGCGCGGTTCACGCGCGCCTGTGCCTGCGGCCAGGTGTAGGCGGGGTCGATGTCGCGGCGCAGCTCGGCCCAGCGCCGCGCGAGGCGGTCGAGCGCCTGGCGCTTGGCCTCGACCCGACGGTGGGCGGGAACGGAAGCGGGCGCGACGGACGGCGCCGAGGGACCGACGCGCTCGCGGCGCACGAACTCGAGCACCGAGCGCAGCGCTCGCTCGGACTGCCCGAGCTCGCGCAGCAGCCGGCGCGCGGACTCGACCTCCGCGCGGTCGTAGTGCACGCCGGCGACGATCATTCCGCCGGGCTCGACCTGCGCATCGAGCGGCTGGAAGTCCGGGCGGCGGGCGAGCCCGGGTGGCGGCTCGACGTCGAACGCTGCGCCGAGCTCGTCCGTGACCTGCTGGCGCAGCTCGACCTCGACCCGCTCGGCGCACGCCGTCAGCGTCGGGTCGGCGGGCATGAAGACGGTCGCGACGAGGTCGCCGGGGTCCTCGGCACGCCGCCTGACGACCCGCCCGACGGCCTGGCGGAAGAACAGGTCGGTGCGCTTGACGGTCGCGTACGCGGTGAGCACGAACCGCGGGACGTCGACGCCCTCGCTGACCATGTTCACCGCCACGAGCCAGCGCGCGGCGTCCGCGCCGCCGCGCGCGAAGCGGTCGATGCGGGCGTGCGCTCCGGCCTCGTCGCTGACCACGACGACCGGCTTCTCCCCGGCGACGGTCCGCAGGAGAGCGGCGCTTGCGCGCGCGTGGGCGCGGTCGTCGCACAGCAGCAGGCCGGCGGCGTCGGGGACGACGGCCCGGGCCTTGACGAGCAGCGCGTCCGCGTCGCGGAGCATCTGCGGGAGCAGCGGCGTGGCCGGGTCGATCGCGGTCCGCAAGCGGCGCGCATCGTCGACCGGCTCCAGCTCGTCCGCGAACGCGGCGATCGTCTCCTGCGCGTCGACGCGCCACCGCAGCGTGGCGTCGAGCAGGCGGAACGCCAGCGGGCGGCACACGCCGTCGGTGACCGCGTCGCCATAGCCGTAGACGAAGTCCGGCGCGCAGCGGCGCTCGGCGTCATAGCGGACGAACGGGATCGCACGCGCGTCGGAGCGGAACGGCGTGCCCGAGAGCGCGAGCCGCGTCGCGGCGCCGTCGAACGCGGCGCGCAGCGCGGTCCCCCAGCTCGCGGACTCGCCCGCGTGATGGATCTCGTCGAGCACGACGAACGTCGGCCGCGCCAGATGGTGCGCGTACAGGTCGGGCGCCTGAGCCACCTGCTGGTACGTGACCACGACGCCGTCGACCTCGTCGCGCCAGGCGCCGTCCGCGTTGCGCCAGCGCGGGTCCAGGTGAAGGCCGAGGCGGTCCGCCGCGTCCGCCCATTGCGCGCGCAGCGCCGTCGTCGGGCAGACGACGACCGCCTGCTCGTGCCCGGACGCGCGGAGCGCCTGGCACGCCGCAAGCGTCTTGCCCGCCCCCGGGGTCGCGACGAGGAGGAAGTCGGGGCGCGCGTGGGCGCGATGCTGCGCCAGGAACGCGGCCTGCCAGGCCCGCGGGGCGACGCTCACGCCGGACGGGCGCCCTTGGCGAGGTTGCAGCGCGGGCACAGCGCTCTCCCGTTCGCCGGCAGCGTCGCGCCGCCGGAGCTCACCGGGGTCACGTGGTCCCCGTGCCAACCCGGGCGCAGCGCAACGCCGCACTCGGCGCAGCGACCGCGCGCGGCGAGGTACAAGGCGACACGAGCGGCAGGACCGAAGCGGCGTACGCCCATCCCGCCGGAGTCTCGCAGCCCGGCTCGCGAGGCGGAACCCTCGAATGCGCTCGTTGCGCCAGTGCCCGGCGATCGTCGGCTAGCGCTCCTCGACGATGTCCTCGAACCGCAGCCGGTCCGCCCGCTCGATCCACTCGCTCGCCGAGCGGCGCTCCGGGTCGATGCGACGCGCCGGGTAGCCGAACGTGAGCACGGTCGCGACCTGCTCGTCCGGCCCGTGCGCGAGCACGTCCCGGAGTCGCTCCGCGTCCGCGATCCCGTTCGGGCAGGAGCCGATTCCCTCGTTCCACGCCGCGAGCATCATGTTCTGCGCCGCGCGTCCGGCGTCGAACGCGGTCGGCCCCTTGCCGCGGATCACCACGGGGACGACGAGCGCGGCGCCGAGCAGGTTGCTCGCGTCGTACACGCATGCGGCCACGCGCTCGACGACACCGCGGTCACGGAGCACGACGAAGCGCCGCGCCTGCCGGTTGCGCGAGCTGCCCGCGATCCGGCCCGCATCCAGGATCCGCCGCACGGCGTCGTCCGGCAGCGGCGTCGCCTCGTACTCCCGCACCTCCCGCTTGCTCGCGATCGCGAGGTCGGCGTCCACGTGAGACAGCGTACGCGCACGCAGCGCCGGATCCGGGTAGCCCAACTCGCAACCGACGACGCCCAGGAGGTGCGACATGCCACAGCGGAGCCCCGGCCCGAGCGTGAAGGACCCCGCGCAGTACGAGGCCCTGCGCAGGAAGGGCGCGAGCAAGGAGAAGGCCGCGCGGATCGCCAACACGAGCCGGCATTCCGCGGCGAAGAGGGG
>DATHJG010000267.1:0-2412 GCA_035489875.1 Solirubrobacteraceae bacterium
GGTCTTCACGATCCAGCCCAACGAGGGCGTGTCGCTCTCGCTGGCCGCGAAGATCCCCGGGCCGCGCATGCGGATCCGGCCCGTGAACATGGAGTTCCTCTACGGCTCGGCGTTCCTCTCGCAGTCGCCGGAGGCCTACGAGCGGCTGATCCTCGATGCGATCCGCGGCGACGCGACGCTGTTCACGCGCGGGGACGAAGCCGAGGCGCAGTGGCGCATCTGCGACCCGATCGTCCGGGCGTGGAGCGCGTCGGAGGAGCGTCCGCCGCCGTATCCGGCCGGCTCGCAGGGCCCCGCGGAGGCGGCGGAGATCCTGCTGCCCGGACACGCCTGGCGCGTCATATGAGGAGCGGGATGCCCACGCCGGAGACCCTGTCCTGGTCCGCGCCGAGCACGACGCCGCGCGAGATCGAGGCGGCGCTGCGCCGGCTGCTCGTCGCCTGCCACGCCGCGACTGGCGGCTGCGTCCCGGCTCGCGTCCTGAACCTCGTCTGCGTGGTCGACAAGGACATGAGCGGCGCGTTCGCCGAGCGGCTCCTCCAGGCGGGGCGCTACCACGCCTCGCGCACGATCCTCTGCGCGGTCGAGCCCGGCCGCACGACGATCGGCGCGGTGGCGACGCTCGGCATGGCGCTGCAGCACTCGCCCGGCGACTTCGCGCTGCTGCGCGAGACCGTGACGTTGGACGTGGGCGAGCGCCACCTCCCCCACCTCGACACGATCGTCGACCCGCTCGTCGTGAGCGACCTGCCGACCGTGGTGTGGTCCGCGCACGATCACGCCGAGGCGGTGCCGGTGCTGCTCTCGCTCGCCCAGGTCGTGCTGCTCGACTCCTCCGACGAGCCCGACGCGCGGACCGCGCTCGCGTACGCGTGCGAGCTGCTGCGCAGCGCGTACGTCGTCGACCTCGCATGGCTGCGGTCGACCCCGTGGCGCGAGCGCGTCGCGGCCGCGTTCGACCTCCCGCACCGGCGCGCCGAGCTGCACGCGATCCGCGCCGTCACCGTCCGGCACCACCCCGACTCGGTGGTCGCCGGGCTGCTGCTGCTCGGCTGGCTCGCGTCCCGGCTGGGGTGGGAGCCCGCTCCGCTCGAGCGCGCCGGAGCCGGGCTCGCCGGCGTGGCGCGCGCGGGAGGCCCGATCGGGCTCGCGCTCGACCCCGACGACCGGCAGCCGGTGCGCGGCCTGGCGGGCGTGACGCTCGAGACGAGCTCGGGGCGACAGCTCTCGCTCGACCGCGGCGGCGGCGGCCTGCGCGTGCGCGAGCGCGATCCGGCGGGCCGCGAGCGGCGCTGGACGCTGGTCGGCGCGAGCCGCGGCGAGCCGGGGATCCTCGGCGAGGGCATCCGCCAGGCGCTGCTGCGCGACGCCACGTTCGGGCCTGCCGCCGATGCCGCGAGGCGGCTCGCGGACGAGCCGTGAGCAAGGAGCGCGCCGGCGCGCTCCTGCGCGATCATGGACGACAGAAGCGCGAGGCTTCGCTCGGTAGGGCTGCGGGCTCGGCGAGGTAGACGATCAGCAGCTGGCCGTCGGCTCCGTTGACGGTGAAGCTCTCGTAGCGCAGTTCGAGCGGGCCGACGAGCGGGTGCGCGAAGCGCTTCTCGCCCTCGGACTTCGCGCGTACGTCGTGACGGACCCGGGAAGTCGGTCTCGACCTGCGGCAGCTCGACGAGCGCCGCGGAGATCCGCGCGCGCTCGTGCGCACGCTCGAGGCGGCGGACACCCGTGCGGAGCTGGGGCGAGCGGTACGCCACTCCGCGCGTGCACGAACAGCCGTAGCCGCCTATGGGAGGCCGGAGGCCATGGCCGCCGTGGGCGCCCGCGCGTCGGGCGCGGGCGCCGGGGAGCCGGACGCGAGGCGCGCGTGCACCAGGCGGACGGCCATCGCGCCGTCGCCCACGGCGGACGCGACGCGCTGTACCGATCCGCTGCGCACGTCGCCGGCGGCGAACACGCCGGGGCGGCTGGTCTCGAGCAGCATGCGCTCGTGTCCGCCCACGGTGGCGGCGTGACCGGTCACGACGTAGCCGCCGGCGTCGAGCAGCAGCGCTCCGCTGAGCCAGTGTGTGTGGGGCTTGGCGCCGATGAAGACGAACAGCGCGCGCGCCGGGATCGTGCGGCGCTCGCCGGTCTGCGTGTCCTCGACCACGACCGCCTGGAGCGCGCCGTTCCCCAGCAGCTCCCGGGCCTCGGTGTGGAGCAGGACGTCCGTGTCCGGCGACCGTTCGATCCGGTCGGCGAGATAGCGCGACATGTTCTGCGTCAGCTCGGGCTCGCGCACGACGAGCTGGACCCGGGCCGCGTAGTTCGCCAGGAACATGGCCGCCTGCCCCGCCGAGTTGCCCCCGCCGACGACGACGACCGGGTCGCCGGCGCACATGCGCGCCTCCATCAGCGTGGCGGCGTAGTACA
>DATHJG010000268.1:0-2746 GCA_035489875.1 Solirubrobacteraceae bacterium
ACCGGTCGCGCTTCCTGGGGTCCTCGAGCTCGGACGCGTCCCGGCCGGTGATCGCGTCGGTGACGATCGCGCGGACGATCGCCTCCTGCGTCATCGCGCCGTAGCCCTCGGGCGGAGCGGGCCCGCCGTGGCCGCCGGCCGCGGCGGTCGAGTGGTCCTTCGGGTCGAGCAGCAGCGCGGCCGAGATCTTCGCGTAGCGCGAATCGGCGAGGTTGACGAGGAACTCCTTCTGGAGCACGTAGAGGTTCCCCTCGACGTTCGGCTTCTTCGCCTTGTCCTTCGGCTTCGCCAGCACGGTCTTGTACGCGCCGCCGGCGACGGCCAGCGCCAGCACAGCGATGATCAGGGTCTTCTTCTTGTTCATCGGATGTCGCCTCCTTGCGACGGGATCGCTCCATGCAGCCGGGTCAGGATGATCTCGACCCGGCGGTTGTGCGCCCGGCCGCCGGCGGTCGCGTTGCTCGCGACCGGCTGGCGCGCGGCGTAGCCGCCCAGCGACACGCGGCCGCCGTTCACGCCGGTGCCGACCAGGCGCTGCACGACGGCGCCCGCGCGGGCGCCCGAGAGCTGCCAGTTGGACGGGAACTGCGAGGTGGCGATGGGGCGGTCGTCGGTGTGGCCCTCGACCTCCACGGGATGCTTGCGCTCGGTCGCGACGATCACGCCGATCTTGTCGAGCACGGCGATCGCCACGGGTGTGGTGATCGTGGCGCTGCCGGACTCGAACAGCAGCTTGTCGGTGAGCAGCCGCACCTTCAGGCCGCGGCGTGAGATCGTCGTCGAGACCTTGTCGGCCAGGCCGGCCTCGCGCACCAGCGTGTCGATGCGGCGCTTGAGCGCCTCGAAGTCGAGCTCCTCCTGCGCGGCGAGGTCGGCGGCGCTCTCGGCGAGCGCGGCCCGCTCCCCCTCGGTCGCCTCGGTCGTCTGCATCGCGGCGGCGACGGCCTGGACGGGCGTGATCGAGGGGAGCGGCGGCTCGGGCGCGGCGCGGTTGGACCGCGACGCGTCGCCGGTCGCCATGATCGCCTGGCCGCCGGAGAGCACGGGCCCGGAGAACGCCTCCTGCAGCGACTGCTGGAGCGCCTTGACCTTGCTGATGTTCGTCGAGGAGATCGCGAACAGCACGACGAACACCGCGAACAGCAGCGTCATCATGTCGTAGCCGGAGACGAGCCAGCGCTCGTGGTTCTCGTGCTCCTCCTCGTGGTGGTGCTTATGGCGCCGCGCCGCGCTCACGGTCACCTCACGCGGCCTGCTTCTGCGCCGCCGCCTTGGCGGCCTGCTGCTCCTCCTCGGAGGGGCGCAGGGCCGGCGGGACGTAGGCCATCAGCTTCTCCGCGATCACGCGCGGGTTGTCGCCGGCCTGGATGCCGAGGATCCCCTCGAGCGTCATCTCCCGGAAGTGCAGCTCGGCCTGCGAGAGCTCCTTGAGGCGGTTCGCCATCGGGAGGAAGAGCACGTTCGCGGAGCCGACGCCGAGCAGCGTGGCGAGGAACGCGGCGGCGATCAGCGGCCCCAGCGTCGACGGCTGGTTCAGGTTGTTCATCACGTTGACGAGCCCGAACACCGTGCCGACGATGCCCATCGTGGGCGCGTAGCCGCCCGCCTGCATGAACGGCGCGCGGCCGGCGGCGTGGCGCTTGCGCATCGCCTCGTTCTCGGCGTCGAGCACGGCGGCGACGAGGTCGGGATCGGTGCCGTCGACGACGAGCTGGACGCCCTTCTGCGTGAACGGGTCCTTGATCTCCTTGACCGCCTCGTCGAGCGCGAGCAGGCCGTCGCGGCGCGCCTTCTCGGCGTAGCCGACGATCTCGTTCACGCGGTCGACCAGGTGGAGGTCGTCAGGCGCCATCGCCTTCTTGAAGAGCTTGGGCAGCTTGAGGTGGACCTCGAGCCCGCACGCGGCGATCGACGCGCCCAGGGTGCCGACGAGCACGATCAGGATCGCCGGCACGTTGAGGACGACGGCGACGTTGGTGCCCTCCATGGTCGCGCCCATCGCGATGCCGACGCAGGAGATGACGATGCCGATCGCGCTGCCGAACTTCATGGCCGGTGATCCTCGTCCGCGTCCTCGGTACCGATCGCGGCCACGCCGCCGTCGCTCGCCGTGCCGCGGACGAGCGAGAGCGACCCGACGCGCCGAGGCGCGCGGCTCATCGCGTCGAGCACGGACGCGCGCCAGTCGCGCACCGCGCGGGCGACCTCCTCCGGCGTCTCGGTGACGAGCAGCCGCGAGCCGGTCGTGAGCGTCACGACCGTGTCCGGGCTGGCCTCGACGGTGATGACGAGATCCGGGTTGAGGTGGAAGGGTTGGGGCTCGCGGCCGAGTTTGTGGAGACGGATCATCTCCGCCGGGTGATCGGCAGCCGGGCGCGGCTCTTAAACAGCGAAGGCCCGCGCTCGGCGGGCCTTTCGCTCGTGGATTGGGGTTTCGCCTCCGCACGCCCGCCGACCGGCTCTTGAAACGCAAGCGGGCCCGCGCTGGTGGCGGGCCCGTGATTTGCGTTTCGCCTGCGCGCGCCCGCCGACGGGCGGCCCCGGTGGGCTGAGCGTTCGTGGGCGGTCGCGCTCCGGCGACGTTACCCCCGCGTTACTAGCGCTTCAGGTTCACCAAGTCCTGCAGCATCTCGTCCGACGTCGAGATCACGCGCGAGTTCGCCTGGAAGCCGCGCTGCGCCGTGATCATGCTCGTGAACGCCTGGGCGAGGTCGACGTTGGACATCTCGATGTTGCCGGGCGCGGT
>DATHJG010000269.1:0-3135 GCA_035489875.1 Solirubrobacteraceae bacterium
CTCGACCGGCTGCCGCTCGTGTGCACCCTGCGGGCGGCACTTGCCTTCACTACCGAACTGATTCTCGCCCCGTAACCGGAGGAGATTCCCATGTACCGATTGAACGATGAACAGCAACGGGTCGTCGCGGACGCAACCGCCCTTGCCGACGCACAGATCAAGCCGCAGGCGGCAAAGGTCGATGCGGACGCCACATTTCCGAGGCAGTCGATCGCGGCGCTCGGCGAACGCGGACTCCTCGGGCTGACGATTCCGGCGGCGTACGGCGGTCTCGGCCACGGCATGCGGACGATGGCGGCGACCATTGACGCGGTGGCGCAGCGCTGCCCATCGACCGCGATGGTGTACCTGATGCATCTATGCGGCGTGGCCTGCTACGCGACCGCGCCGGACAGGACGGAGACCCTTCTTCGTGAAGCGGCCGCGGGGCGGCATCTCTCCACGCTCGCGTTCAGCGAGAAGGGATCGCGCAGCCATTTCTGGGCGCCAGTCAGCCGCGCGACAGAGGCCGGCGCCGGCGCCGTCCGTGTGAGCGCGAGCAAGTCGTTCGTGACCTCCGCCGGCCACGCCGACGGCTATGTGGTCTCGACGCTCTCGGCCGGCGCGACGACCCCGATCGAGAGCACGATCTACTACGTGCTCAGCGGCGACCCTGGCGTCAGCGTCGCCGGGGCCTGGCGCGGGCTCGGCATGCGCGGCAACGCCAGCGCGCCGATGTCGCTCGACGAGGTCGGCCTCGGAGCGGATCGGGCGCTGACGGCTCCCGGCAAAGGACTCGACATGATGCTCGGGGTGGTGCTGCCGGCGTTCCAGGTAGGCACTGCCGCGGTGGCGGTCGGCATCGCGGAGGCGGCGGTGCAGGCGACCATCGGACACGTCACGACAACGCGTCTGGAGCACATGAACAGCTCGCTCGCCGAACTGCCGACCCTGCGCGCGCAGATCGCGCGCATGCGAATCGAGACCGATCGCGCGCGTGCACATCTCGGCGCCGTGCTCGATTCGCTCGAGACGCCCGGACCGGCCACGCAGCTGATGGTCCTCGAAGCCAAGGCGGCGGCGACGGAAGCCGCCGTCGCGGTGACCGACCTGGCGATGCGGACCTGCGGCGGCGCCGCGTTCGGCGGTGCCCACGGAATCGAGCGGCTGTTCCGCGACGCGCGGGCGCCTATCGTGATGGCGCCGACGAGCGATCAGGCGTACGACTTCATCGGACGGGCGCTCTGCGGAATGGAGGTGTTCTGATGGATCGGCCGCTGAAAGTCGGCGCGGTGATGTACGACCCCAAGGTGTCGGTCATCTGGGAGATCATCCGCAACTTCTTCGAGTCGCAGGCCTGTCCGATCGACGTCACGTTCTACAGCACCTACGAGTTGCAGGTCGCGGGCCTGCTGGACCGGACGATCGACATCGCCTGGAACTCGCCGCTCGCATGGCTCGACTCGCAGCGCCGGTCGGGCGGCACCTGCCGCGCCGTCGCGATGCGCGACACCGATTGCGACCGCGTGTCGTACTTCGTCGCGCGCCGGGAGGGGCCGGTGCGCACGCTGGCCGACCTGCGAAACCGGACGCTGGCGACCGGCGCGACCGATTCGCCGCAGGCGACGCTCATTCCGCTCGGACGGCTGCGACGGGAGGGCCTCGATCCGGCGACCGACCTCACCGTCCGGCGCTTCGACGTGCTGGTCGGCAAGCACGGCGATCACGTCGGCGGCGAGCGCGATGCCTTCGAATGCGTACGCCGCGGCGAGGCGGCCGCCTGCGCGATGCTCGATCTGAACTGGGACGGCTGGACGAAGGACGGCACGATCGACGGCGACCGGTTCACGATCGTTGCCGAGACCGACCGCTTCGATCACTGCGTCTTCACCGTCCGCCAGGACCTCGATGCCGCCGCGGAGCGGCACTGGCTCGACGCGCTGTTCGCGATGCGATACGACAATCCCGCCCACCGGGAAATGATGGATCTCGAAGGGCTGAAGGCGTGGCTGCCAGGCCGGACGAGCGGCTTCGGCGCGCTGACCGCGGCCGTCGCCTCAGAACGTTTTTTCGAGCAGGCACCGCGTCGTGAGTGATCTCCCGCTCTTCCCGGTGACGACCGTCGGGAGCTGGCCGCGCCCGCCGAAGGTCGCCGAGGCGCTGCGTCAGTTTCGCCGGAAGCGCATCGGCCGCGCCGAGTTCGATCGGGTCGTCGACGCCGACGTGGTCGAGCTGCTGCGGCTCCAGGAGCACCTCGGCTGCGACATCGTGACCGACGGCGAGCTGCGGCGCGACAACTTCTATTCATTCGTCGCGGAGAAGCTGACGGGCGTACGCCTGATGACCCTCGCCGAAATGCTCGACGTCGTCGAGGACAAGGCCGGGTTCGAGCGCCTGCTTCAAACGCTGGATGTCCCGGCGTACTCGATCAGCAGTCCCACCTGCGATGGGAAGATTGGCCGGCGCGAGCAGCTGGCCGCCGATGATCTGCGCTTCGTGAAGCGTCATACCGATCGGCCGGTGAAGGTCACGCTGCCGGGGCCGTACCTCCTCACGAGGGCGATGTTCGTCCCCGAGATGACGCGCGCGTTCTATGAGTCGAAGGAGGCGCTCGCCGAGGACATCGTGACCGTGTTGAGGGCTGAGCTCGCCGAGCTCGCCGCCGAGGGGGCCGAATTCGTGCAATTCGACGAGCCGGTGTTGACCGAGCTGACGTTTGCGCCCGGAAGCACGCGCACGTTCATGTGCGCGGCGCTGGCGGCTCGCCGGGATCCCGCGGAGGAGCTCGAGCTGGCCGTGTCGCTGCTCAACCGGGTGGTCGAGGGCATTCGGGACGTGCGCATCGGCGTGCACGTGTGCCGCGGCAACTGGAGCCGCGACGAAACGACGCTGCTTTCCGGCGGCTATCAGCCGCTCGCGCCGTATCTCGAGCGCATGGATGTTGCGCAGCTCGTGCTCGAATACGCGACCGACCGCGCCGGCGATCTCATGCCGTTCGGCGGCAAGGAGCTGGGCCTGGGTGTGGTCAATCCCCGGACCGACGCCGTGGAGTCGAGCGCCGCGATTCGCGCGACTGTTGAGGACGCGCTTCACTTCTATGCGCCGGGCCAGGTTTTTCTGAACCCCGATTGCGGCTTCAGCACGTTCGCGAGCCGG
>DATHJG010000270.1:0-4614 GCA_035489875.1 Solirubrobacteraceae bacterium
AGCACCTCACGTTCGGCGCCGCCGGCCTCCTCTACTGGTGGCACCTGCTCTCCCCCATCCGCTCGCGGCTGCGGCTGGGCGGGATGGGGCCGATCGCGTACATGGCGTCGACCAAGCTCCTCGTCGGCTTCCTCGGCATCCTGCTCGCGTTCGCGCCCGACCTGATCTACGACGCCTACGACCACCCCGGCACGCGCTGGGGCATGAGCGCGCTCGACGACCAGCACGTCGCCGGGCTCGTGATGGCGCTGGAGCAGTCGATCGTGATGGGGATCGCGCTGGCGTGGCTGTTCGCGCGGATGCTGGGCGAGTCCGAGGAGGAGGAGCGGCGCCGGGAGCGCTACGCGGACGAGAGCAGCGCGCCGTCCTCGACGTGACGCGGGCCTGCGACGGTCACGTCGCCGACCACCGTGACGTCGCGGCCGAACGTGACGTCGCCCCGCACGACGAGCCGCTCGGCGCGCACCAGGGACGGCGGGCCGGCCGGGAAGCGGGCCTCGAAGTCGTCGAGCAGCTTGAAGTGGTCCTCGTCGAGCTCGACCAGCGGCGGGCGGTCGCGCCCGTCCGCCAGCTCGAACCGCCAGCCGTCGCGGAGCACGTAGGCGTCCGAGCGGACCACCAGCAGGTCGCTCGTCCTCTTGACCGGCACGAACCGCGCGCGCGGCACCCGGATCGCCCGCGCGCCCTCGCTTGTGCCCGAGGCCGAAGGCCTTTGGGTGAAGACGCCGATCGCCGCGCCCATCGCGGTCTCGAGCTGGTAGACGCCCGGCGTGGATGCGTCGGCCGGGTCGACGGTCTTCTCGTTGACGATCATCGGCAGCCCCAGCACGCCGTCGCGCTCGCGCAGGAGCCGGTCGAGCGCGTGCAGGTCGACCCACAGGTTGTTGACGTGGAAGAACGGGTGCCGGTCGACGTCGGTGAACGCGTCCATGTCCTCCGGGGGCGTCTGCGCGGTCTCGCGCAGGATCAGCCCGCCGGTCTCCTTGAGGACCGCGATGTGGCCGCCCTTGCGGTCGGCCGGCGTCCGCTCGGTCACCTCGGCCAGGTACGGGAGCCCCTCGGACGCGAACCACGCGAGGATGCGCGGATCGAGCACCGCGCCGAGGTTGTCGGCGTTCGACATGAACGCGTAGCGGTAGCCGCGGTCGAGCAGGGTCGCGAGCATGCCCGAGGTCAGCAGCGCCGGGTAGATGTCGCCGTGGCCGGGCGGGCACCACTCCAGCGCCGGGTCGCGCGGCCACTCGACCGGCATCAGGTCCTCGGCCAGCAGCTTCGGCTCCTTGTGCTGGACGAAGTCGAACGGGACGTCGCCCGCGAGGTCCTCGTAGCGGGACAGGAGCGCGAGCGAGTCGGCGCGCGTGTGGAAGGAGTTCATGAGCACGAGCGGCACGCGCGCGCCGCTCGCCTCGCGGAGCGCCAGCACCTGACGCGCGATCACGTCGAGGAACGTCAGGCCGTCCTTGACCTCGAGCAGCGACTTGGCGCGGTGCATGCCCATCGACGTGCCGAGCCCGCCGTTGAGCTTGATCACGACCGCCTGGTCGAGCGGCGCGCCGGCTTCGGGCAGCGCGTCGGCGTCCTGCAGCTCGCGCACCGGCTCGATCGCATCCTCGGGGATCAGCCCGGACTCGCCCGCCTCGAGCTGCCGGTAGTAGTGCTCGAACGTCGCGATCGCGACATCCGGCACGCCCGCTCGCCGCATCTTCTCGATGCTCGCCCGCTGCCCCTCGGCGCTCATCCCGGCCCCGATCCCAGCCAGCCGCGGAGGTAGCTCGCCTGGCCCTCGGAGAGCGCGTCGATCTCCACGCCGAGCGACGCGAGCTTGAGCCGCGCGACCTCGCGATCGACCGCCTCCGGCACCGGGTGCACCCCGGGACCGAGGTCGGCGCCGTGCGCCACGAGGTGCTCGACGGCGAGCACCTGGTTGGCGAACGACATGTCCATCACCGCGGCCGGGTGACCCTGGCCGGCGGCGAGGTTGACGACGCGGCCGGAGGCGAGCAGGTTCAGCCGCCGGTCGCCGAGGTCGTACTGGGTGACGAGGGGGAGCACCTCGCGCGGCGGGGCCACGGCGGCCTCGCCGAGCGCCGGCAGGTCGATCTCGACGTCGAAGTGCCCCGCGTTGGCGAGCACGGCGCCGTCCTTCATGCGCGCGAAGTGGTCGCGTGAGAGCACGTCGCGGTTGCCGGTGACCGTGACGAAGACGTCGCCGCGCTCGGCGGCGACCAGGGCGGGCATCACGTCGAAGCCCTCCATGCGCGCCTCCAGCGCGCGCATCGGATCGACCTCGCAGACGATCACCTGGGCGCCGGCGCCGCGCGCGCGCAGCGCGACGCCCTTGCCGGTCCAGCCGTAGCCCAGGACCACGATCGTCTTGCCGGCGAGCAGGAGGTTGGTGGCGCGCAGGATGCCGTCGAGCGTCGACTGGCCGGTGCCGTAGTGGTCGTTGAACAGGCGCTCCGTGCGGGCCTCGTTGACCGCGATCACGGGGCACGCGAGGCGGCCCTCCGACTCGAGCGCGCGCAGCCGGACCAGGCCGGTGGTCGTCTCCTCCGTGCCGCCGACGAAGCCGTCCAGCAGCTCCGGCCGGGCGGCGTGCAGCATGGTGAGGAGATCGGCGCCGTCGTCGAGCGTGACCTGCGGCGCGCCGTCCACCACCGCGATGACGCCCGCCGCGTACGCGTCGGCGTCCTCGCCGCGGCGGCCGTACGCCGCGCAGCCGTCGGCGACCAGCGCGGCGACCACCTCGTCCTGCGTCGTGAGCGGGTTGGCGGCGCACAGCGCGACCTCGGCCCCGCCCGCCGTGAGCGCGCGCACGAGGCACGCGGTCTCGGCGGTCACGTGCAGGCACGCGCCGACGCGCAGGCCGCCGAGCGGGCGCTCGGCGGCCAGGCGCTCGCGGATCGAGCGCAGCACGGGCATCTGCCCGTCCGCCCACTCGATGCGGGCTCGGCCTGCGGCCTCGGCTGCCGGGTTGGGGGTGTCTGCGCTAGTAGCGATAGTGGTCGGACTTGTACGGGCCCTCGACCGGGACGCCGATGTAGGCGGCCTGCTCAGGGCGGAGCTCCGTGAGCTTCGCACCCAGCGCGTCGAGGTGCAGCCGTGCGACCTTCTCGTCCAGGTGCTTGGGCAGCACGTAGACCTGCTTCTCGTAGTCGTCGTTCTTCGTGAACAGCTCGATCTGCGCGATCGTCTGGTTCGAGAACGACGACGACATGACGAAGCTCGGGTGGCCCGTCGCGTTGCCGAGGTTGAGCAGCCGGCCCTCCGACAGCACGATGATCGCGTGGCCGTCGGGGAAGACCCACTTGTCGACCTGCGGCTTGATGTTGATCCGCTCGATCCCGGCGACCTTGGCGAGCCCCGCCATGTCGATCTCGTTGTCGAAGTGGCCGATGTTGCCGACGATCGCCTGGTGCTTCATCCGGCCCATGTCGGCGGCGGTGATGATGTTGAAGTTGCCGGTGGCGGTGATGAAGATGTCCGCCGAGTCGACGACGTCCTCGAGCGTCTGGACCTGGTAGCCCTCCATCGCCGCCTGCAGCGCGCAGATCGGGTCGATCTCGGTGACGATCACGCGCGCGCCCTGGCCGCGGAGCGACTCCGCGCAGCCCTTGCCGACGTCGCCGTACCCGAGGATCACGGCCGTCTTGCCGGCCATCATCACGTCGGTGCCGCGGTTGATGCCGTCGATCAGCGAGTGGCGGCAGCCGTAGAGGTTGTCGAACTTCGACTTCGTGACGGAGTCGTTGACGTTGATCGCCGGGAACAGCAGCTTGCCGTCGCGGGCGAACTCGTAGAGGCGGTGCACGCCGGTGGTCGTCTCCTCGGTGACGCCGTTGATGCCGGCGGCCACGCGGGTCCAGCGCTGCGGGTCCTCGTCGAGCGTGCGGTTGAGCAGCTCGAGGACGATCCGGAACTCGTCGTTGTCGGCGGAGTCGGGCGACGGCGCGGCGCCGGCGGCCTCGTACTCGACGCCCTTGTGGACGAGCAGCGTGGCGTCGCCGCCGTCGTCGAGGATCATGTTCGGCCCGCCCTCGGCCCACGTGAGCGCCTGCTCGGTGCACCACCAGTACTCCTCCAGCGTCTCGCCCTTCCAGGCGAACACCGGGATGCCGGCGGCCGCGATCGCCGCAGCGGCGTGGTCCTGGGTGGAGAAGATGTTGCACGAGCACCAGCGGACGTCGGCGCCGAGCGCGACGAGCGTCTCGATCAGCACCGCCGTCTGCACGGTCATGTGCAGCGAGCCGGTGACGCGAGCGCCCTTGAGCGCCTGGGCGGGGCCGAACTCCCGGCGCAGCGACATGAGCCCCGGCATCTCGTGCTCGGCGAGCTCGATCTCCTTGCGTCCGAAGTCGGCCAGGCCGATGTCGGCCACCTTGTAGTCGCTCGTCGTCGTCGTCATCGGGTCTCCATCAGGGTCGTGGGTCGCTGGGCCGACGCGGCGGCCAGCAGCTTCGAGTGCTTCTCCTGCTCCCAGCGCAGCCAGTCCGGCGCCGGGACGTGCTCGGGACGCTCGGCCGTGGCCTCCAGCCAGCCGTCCACCGCGCCGCGCAGCTCCGCGTCCTGCCGGAGACGGAGCGCGAACGCGATGTCGGAGAGGCCGAGCTCGTG
>DATHJG010000271.1:0-2036 GCA_035489875.1 Solirubrobacteraceae bacterium
CCGCTTCTCCCCCGCCCGCAGCGCCACCACCGCCAGGCCGAGGCCGATCGCCGCGAGCAGCAGCGACGGGATCAGCGAGCGGACCAGGATCGGCGGCAGCGTGACGTAGAACGCGATCACGCCCAGGGCGACCCCGCCCCAGCCGAACCACGCCTCGCGCGACACGCCCTCGAGCCGCGCGCGCAGGCGAGAGCCGGGCTTGCGGCCGGCCGGCATGGGCGCGGCTGCCGGTGCGTCCGAGGTCGTGCTCATCCGCCGCTCATCACCTCGGGCTTGGGCATCGGCTTTCGCCTGCGGATGAGCCGCCCGCGCGAGAGCACCGTCACGAGCACGGGCGCCGACACGAACAGCACGATCAGGCCCTGGATGATGAACGTGAGGTTGGTGGCGAGCTCCGGTTGGAAGATCGTCGGGTCGAGGTTGCGCACCGACGTGCCGTTGAGCAGCGCGCCGAACAGCAGCGCCGCGAGCGCCGTGCCGAACGCGGTGTTGCGGCCGAGCAGCGCGACCGCGATCCCGAAGTAGCCGACCTGCGAGACCTGGATGTCGTTGGTGGCGACCCGGAACTGCCAGCCGAGGACGTCGAGCGCGCCGGCCAGGCCGGCGAGCACGCCGCAGATGACCATGACCTTGACGTAGTTGCGGCCCGCGCTGATGCCGCCGTACTCGGCCGCATCCGGGCTGAATCCGACCGCGCGCACCTCGTATCCGGTGACCGAGCGGTTGAGCAGCACCCAGAACAGCGCGGTCGCGGCGAGCGCGATGAAGATCCCGATGTGCAGGCCCTGGAGCTCCGGATCGCCCCAGAACACCGGCAGGCGGGCGCTCTGCAGCACGTCGTTGGAGACCGGGATCGACTGCTGCGCGGGGTCGGAGTTCTGCAACGGCCCGCCGAGCCCGAACAGGTACGCGCCGACGTACAGGGCGGTCCAGTTGAGCATGATCGTCGAGATCACCTCGTTGGCTCCCGTCGTCGCCTTGAGGAGCCCGGCGATGCCGGCCCACAGCCCGCCGCAGGCGCAGCCGGCCGCGATCGCGAGCACGATGTGCAGGAACGCCGGCATGCCGTCCAGCGACGAGCCGACGTAGACGCTCCCCATCGTGCCGACGAGGTACTGGCCCTGGCCGCCGATGTTGAACAGGCCCGCGCGGAACGCGAACGCCACCGCCAGGCCGGTGAGGATCAGCGGCGTCGTGAGGATCAGCGTCTGCTGGAGGTTCAGCGCCGCGAGCGAGCGGTCGTCGCCCGACACCCACGGGAACAGCCAGTTCAGGCCCGAGCCCTCGAAGATCGCCCGGTACGTGTCGATCGGGTTCGCGCCCGCTGCGAGCACGACCACGCCGCCGACGATGAACGCGAACAGCGCGGTGATGATCGGCACGAAGACGCCGCCGCCGCGCAGGTAGCCCGACAGCCTGGACGCGACCGTGATCGTGCCCGGCCCGTCACCGCTGAGCACGGGATCGCTCACGCCGCGCGGACCTTCCCGCCGAGCATCGCGACGCCGAGCTCCTCGTCGCTCGCGTCCGGCGGCAGCTCCGCGACGATCCGGCCCTCGTAGATCACGAGCACGCGGTCGGCGAGCGAGCGGATCTCCTCCAGCTCGAGCGAGACGAGCAGCACGGCGCGGCCCGCCGCGCGCTGCTCGAGCAGCCGGCCGTGCACGAACTCGATCGCGCCGACGTCGAGGCCGCGCGTCGGCTGCGCGGCGATCGTGACCTGCGGCTCCTCGGCGAGCTCGCGGGCGATCACGACCTTCTGCTGGTTGCCGCCCGACAGCGAGCTCCCCAGCGTCGTGGGCTGCCCGCCGCGCACGTCGTACTGCTCGAGCAGCGGGCGCGCCTGCGCCTCCATCCGCTTGGGCGAGAGCAGGCCGAAGCGGCTGATCGGCGCCCGCCGGTACTCGCGCAGCGCGAGGTTCTCGGCGAGCGTGAAGTCGAGCACGAGGCCGCGCCGGTGGCGATCCTCGGCGATGTGGCCGACGCCGGCCGACAGCGCGCCGCGGACGCCGACGCCGGTGATGTCGCGCCCGCCG
>DATHJG010000272.1:0-6083 GCA_035489875.1 Solirubrobacteraceae bacterium
GCGCGGGCTGTGCTTCGAGCCGAGCGACGCGATGAACGCGTAGCCGGCCGGGCCCGGCAGCGGCGCGCCGCGGTCGGTCCGGTGCAGGTCGTACGGGATGCCGCGCGCGTCGAGCCACTCGCCGAGCAGCGCGGGCGGCGCCGAGTCGCCGTGCTGCAGGACGAGCGCCCGCATGCCGTCGCCGCGCGTCACGCGACCGCCGCCGCGGGGTCGCCCAGCGCCTTCTCGTCGGCGCGCACCGCGGCGACGACCTCGTCGAACGGCGGCATCGCCGCCAGCCGGCCGCGGTAGAACGCGAGCCGGCGCGCGGCGTTGAAGCCGATCGCGGCGACGAGCCGCCCGGCGCGCTCGCCGCCGAGCACGATCCGCTCCCCGTCCGGCGACGACTCCAGCACGGTCACCCGCTCGGCGCGGGCGGGCAGCCCGACGGACTGGATCTTGACGTCGTACTGGTCCGACCAGAAGTACGGCACCGCGACGTACGGCGTGCGCTCGTCCGGCGCGGCGAGCAGGTTGCGCGCCGCCGCCGCGCCCTGCTCGGCGGCGTTGGTCCAGTGCTCGATCCGGATCAGCGCGCCGTCGGCCATCGGGTGCGGCCAGGCGGCCGCGTCGCCGGCGCAGAACACGTCCTGCGCGTCGCGCGCGGCGAGCGTCGCGTCGCACACCACGCCCGGCTGCAGCTCGAGGCCCGAGTCGGCCAGCCAGTCGGTGTTGGGGATCGCGCCGAGCGCCACGACCGCGACGTCGGCCGCCACGCGAGCGCCGCCGGCGAGCCGGACCGCCTCGAGCCGTCCGGCGCCCTCGAAGCCGTCGACCCCGGCGCCGAGCCGCAGGTCGACGCCGTGCGCCCGGTGCAGCTCCGCGCAGCGCTCGCCGACCGCCCGACCGAGCGCGGTCATCGGCAAGGGGGCGACGTCGATCAGCGTGACGTCGAGGCCGAGCTTGCGCGCGGTCGCGGCGACCTCGCAGCCGATGAAGCCGGCGCCGACGACGGCGAGCCGCGGGCGCTCCGCGAACGCCGCCCGCAACGCGAGCGCGTCGTCGAGGTCGCGCAGCATGAACACCCCGTCCAGCTCGATCGGGTCGCCGGGCCAGTGCCGCGGCCGCGCGCCGGTCGCGATCAGCAGCTTCTCGTAGGCGAGCCGCTCGTCGCCGAGCACCAGCTCGCGGCGCGCCAGGTCGAGCGCGGTCGCGCGCGTCCCCAGCCGCCACTCGACGTCGACCTTCTCGCTCGGCAGCGCGCAGTGCTCCGCCTCCTGCGCGCCGGCCAGCAGCTCCTTCGACAGCGGCGGCCGCGTGTAGGGCAGGTGCTCCTCGGCGCCGACCACCACGACCCGGCCGTCGTGGCCGGCGCCGCGGATCGCCTGCGCCGCGCGCAGGCCGGCGAGGGAGGCGCCGGCGATGACGATCGGCCGCCCCACGGCCTCAGTCCTCGACCGTGATCGCCAGCATCGGGCAGACGTCGGCCGCCTCGACCGCCTTCTCGCGCAGCGACGGGTCGACCTCCTCCTTCCACCGCAGCACGTCGTCGTCGCCCAGCTCGAAGATCTCGGGCGCGACGTAGGCGCACTCGCCGTGGCTCTGGCACAGGTTCATGTCGACGTGGACCTTGGTCATGTGCTGCTCCTCTCCACCATGCGCTCGGCCTCCTCCTCGGGGATGGCGAGCGCTACGTGCAATGTGTTGGCCGAGACCGCGGGCTGCTCGCCCGGGCCGGACAGGTCGACGTCCCACTCGGCGATCGTGTTGGTCAGCCGGCCGATGCCGTCGATCTCGACCTCGACCGTGTCGCCCGGCTCCATCGGGCGCGAGTTGGCCGGCGTGCCGGTGAGCACGACGTCCCCGGGCTCGAGCGTGATCAGCCGGCACAGGTCGGCGAGCTGGTAGGCGACGCCGAACAGCAGGTCGCTCGCGCGGCCCTCCTGTACGACCTCGCCGTTGAGGTACGTGCGCAGCGCGAAGTCCTCGGGATCGAAGTCCGCGGCGGGGACGAGCTCGGGGCCGAGCGGGAGGAACCCGTCCTGGCCCTTGACGCGCAGCATCGCGCCGCGGTCGGCGTGGCGGAAGTCGTGCAGGCCGACGTCGTTGGCGCACGTGTAGCCGGCGACATGGTCGAGCGCGTCGGCGATCCCGACGCCGTGCATGCGCGTGCCGATCACGACGGCCAGCTCGCCCTCGTAGTTGAGGAAGCGCGTGCCGGCGGGGCGGCGGACGATGCCGCGGTGGCCGTTGAGCGTGGTCGGTGGCTTCATGAAGTAGGAGGGCGCCGTGGGCCGGCGGGCGGCGTACTCGTCCACGCGGCTGGCGTAGGTGAGGTGGACGGCAATGATCTTCGTCGGTTCGGCGGGCGCAAGGTAGTGCGCGGTCGCCTCGGGCAGGCCGACGCCGGTCTCCTCGGCCTCGCCCGCCCACGGCGCGCGGTCCACCAGCACGATCGCGTCGCCCTCGCGCCGCCCCCAGGCGGGCGCCCCGTCATGGACCACCCGCACGGCTCTGTAGCTCCCCATGCCCACGAATGTATCCATTCGAATGGGTCCATGCAATACTCCGCCCGGATGGAAGCGCTCGCGTCAGCCGTCTCCGGCCACATCCGCGCCGACTCGGTCGTCGACCTCGCGTACGAGCGCATCCGCTCGATGGTGATCGAGGGAGAGATCCTGCCGGGCTCGCGGCTCGGGCAGGTCGAGCTCGCCGATCAGCTCGGCGTCTCGCGGACGCCGGTGCGCGAGGCGCTGCGCCGGCTCACGGGCGAAGGGCTCGCCGAGTTCGTCCCGAACCGCGGCTTCCGCGCGGCCAGCCCCAGCATCGACGACGTCCTGCGCCGGCTCGAGGTCCGCTCGCTCGTCGAGCCGGGGATCGCGCGCCTCGCCGCCGCGCGGCGCACCGACGCCGACCTGGAGCGGCTGCAGGAGACGATCGAGCGCGAGGCGGCCGCCGCGACGCGCATCGCCGCCCACGACGCGAGCCGCGACTTCCACATCACGCTCGCGCGCGCCGCCGGCAACCGCGAGCTGGTGACGGTGCTCGAGGCGATGTGGATCGTCGAGATCGGCCGCCGCCTGCTCGCCGCCCGCGCGACCAGCGCCGACTGGAACGAGTCCGACGTCGCGGAGCACCGCGCGATCGCCGCGGCGGTGGCCGAGCGGGACGGCGAGCGCGCCGCACGGCTGATGGCGGAGCACATCGGCGAGGCGCTGCAGCACTGGGAGGACCGGCCGCATGACGCATGAGTCGCGGCTCGCCGAGGACGACGCCGCGCGGATGGGCTCCGGCCCGCAGCACGAGCAGGCCGACCTGCCCGCGCTCGCCGACCGCGAGGGCGTGCTGGCCGACCTCACCCGCGTGATCGCCGACGCGTGGGCGTCGTTCGACTCGCCGCGGATCTCCGAGCCGGAGCTGGACCCGGCGCTCGCCGCACGCCTCGGCACGGCGCTGCCGGAGCACGCCGGCGACGCCGAGGCCGCGCTCGCGGACGCGGCGCGCGTGCTCGACGCCAGCGTCTCCCCCTCGCGTCCGCTGTTCCTCGCCTACATCGGCTCGACCGGGCTGGAGATCGGCGTGCTCGCCTCCGCCCTCGCCGCCACGTACGACATCAACCTGGTCGCGTCGGCGGGCGGCGCCGAGCTCGTGGAGGAGCAGGCGCTGCGGTGGGTGGCCGACTTCGTCGGCTTCCCGCTCGCCGAGGGCGCGTTCACGAGCGGCGGCATGACGTCGAACCTCACCGCGCTGCTGGCGGCGCGCGAGCGGGCGCTGCCCGGCGCGCGGGTCGACGGGGTCGGCACGCGGCGTGCGGCGGTGTACTGCTCCGACGAGGCCCACCACTCGGTCGTGCGCGCGGTCGAGACCTGCGGGCTGGGGAGCGGAGCGATCCGCCGCATCCCGATCGACGGGCAGCGCCGCATGCGGACCGACGCGCTCGAGCAGGCGCTTGCGCGCGACATCGCCGCCGGCGTGGTCCCCGTGGCGGTCGTCGCGACCGCCGGCACGACGCTCACCGGCGCGGTCGATCCGCTGGACGCGATCGCGAACTTGTGCGAGCGCCACGGCGTGTGGCTGCACATCGACGGCGCGTACGGCCTTCCGGCCGCCGCCGCGCCGACCGCGGCGCCGCTGTTCGCCGGGCTCGAGCGCGCCGACTCGGCGACGCTCGACGCGCACAAGTGGCTCGGGGTGCAGAAGAGCTGCAGTGTCGTGCTGCTGCGCGAGCGCGGCCCGCTGCAGGCCGCGTTCGGCCACGAGGAGCGCTACCTGCTGCACGAGGGCGACGTGGCGAACGCGGTCGACCGCACGCTCGAGTACTCGCGCCCGCTGCGCTCGCTGCGGCTCTGGATGGCGTTCCGCGTGCACGGCGCGGCGCAGTACCGCGCGTGGATCGAACGCACGCTGGCGAACGCGCGGCGGCTGACCGAGCTCGTGCAGGCGGCGCCGGAGTTCGAGCTGCTGCACGAGCCGCAGCTCTCCACCGTCTGCTTCCGCCACGTGCCGCCGGGCGTCGCGGACGTCGACGCGCACAACATCGCGCTCGCGCGCGCGATGATGCGCGACGGCCGCATCTACCTCGCCCCGGCGGCGTTCGACGGCCGCGCCTGCCTGCGCGTGTGCTTCGTCAACTTCCGGACCGCGCCGGACGCCGCCGCGCTCGTACTCGACGTCGCCGCAGAGCTGGGCCGGTAGCTTCCCGCGCGAAACGCGTCGTCACAGAGAGGAGCGAAGCATGGGACAGCCGGTGGTCCACTTCGAGATCGTCGGGAAGGACGCGGAGAAGCTGCAGAGCTACTACTCCGAGCTCTTCGGCTGGGAGATCAACGCCGACAACCCCATGAAGTACGGCACGATCGACCGCGAGGGCAACCTCACCTCCGACGGCGTCGGGATCGGCGGCGGCATCGGGCCGGGGCCGGAGGGCTACGAGGGCCACGTCACGTTCTACGTCGGGGTCCCGGACGTCGGCGCCGCGCTCGAGGACGCCGAGCGGCTCGGCGGCACCCGCATGATGGGCCCGGACAAGGTCATGGAGGGCGTCGAGATCGGGCTCTTCAACGACCCCGAGGGTCACGTGATCGGGTTGTTCAAGGTCTGACGCGCGCGCCTCAGGCGGCAGCGGCGCGGCGGTACTGCTGCGGGCTGACGCCGCGGATGCGCTTGAACGCGGTGCTGAGCGCGAACGGGCTTCCGTAGCCGACCTGGTGCGCGACCGAGCCGATCGTGGCGCCGGGCTCGCGCAGCAGGTCGGCGGCAAGCGCGATGCGCCAGCCGGTGAGGAAGCTCATCGGCGGCTCGCCGACGAGCTCGTGGAAGCGCCGGGCGAGCGCCGCGCGCGACACGCCGGCCTCGTGGGCGAGCTCGGCGACCGTCCACGGGTGCGCCGGGTTGTGGTGCAGGAGGCGCAGGGACCGCCCGACGACCGGGTCGCCGTACGCGCGGTACCAATCCGGCGCACCGGCCTCGGGACGCGCGAACCACGCGCGCAGGACGGCGATCAGGAGGAGGTCGAGCAGCCGGTCGAGCACGGCCTCCTGCCCCGGCTCGTCCTTGACGATCTCGTCGGCCAGCAGCGGCACGACCGGGCAGTCCCACTCGTCGTCGTGCAGGACGAGCAGCGCGGGCAGCGCCCGCAGCAGGCGCTGGCTGACCTCGCCGCCGAGCTGGTAGGTGCCGGTCAGCATCACGGCCGCGCCGTCCGGGCTGTTCCCCCACGTGCGCACGCCGAGGCTCCACTGCTCCGCGATGTCCTCGCCGGCGACCGTCGTGCAGCGCTGCCCGGGGTGGATGACGACCTGCGGCGCGGTGCCCGGGTCGTCGGCGATCGTGCAGTGGTCGGGCCCGCGGATGATCGCGACGTCCCCCTGCCGCAGCGACAGCGCATCGCCCTCGTCGGACATCAGCCACGCCGCACCGCGCACCATCGCCAGCACGGTCAGCGGCGCCTCGTCCTGGATCCGCATCGACCACGGCGGGTCCATGCTCGTCCGCAGCAGGAACGCCTCCCGCGCTCTGGGCCCGTCGAGTAGTCCCGCGATCGCGTCCATCGGCCCGAAGGGTAGAGCCGCGCCGGAGCCCGCGGCGTTAGGTGACCGGCTCGC
>DATHJG010000273.1:0-2173 GCA_035489875.1 Solirubrobacteraceae bacterium
CCCGGTGCGTCGAGGCGGCGGCACGCGACGTGCACCCGCGCGACGCCTGTCATGGGCGTCCGCCGAACGCGCTGTCCCCGACCGAGGGCGTGAGCCGGATGCCGGGACCGACGATCTCGTCGCCCCGTCGCGCGAGCTCCCGCGGCCGCCCTCGCTCATCGACGCCGCGCAATACGCCCGAGTCCTCTCCTCCGGCGAACAACGGGTACGGCCAGCCCGTCTCGCGGAGGAGCAGCTCGACCGAGGAACCGCTCCGCGCCTCGATCACCTCCTGGCCGTCCCACCACCGGCTTCGATGTCGCTCCTCCGGCCGGCGCCAGCGCTCGACCGCGGCATCGCGCAACTCGTCGTGCGCCGCCCCCCGCTGGGCGACCAGGACCGAGACCCCGCGCCGCGGCCAGGCCACGAGAGCTGTCGTGCGATCGGACATGGTGCCCGAGGCGACAAGGATGCGGTGCGGCCCGACCGGGACGGTGCGGACGCCCGCGCCCCAAACGGTGCCGTCCGGGAGCGCCGCACCGCCATGAAGCAGCAGCTCGACCTCCCGCACGCCCACGACGGCGGGGCTCGCGCCGTCGAGCGCGGCGCCGAGTCGCGCGAGATCCTCCGGCGTCGACCAGAGCCCGCCCGCGGGGGCGCCGGCACCCAGCGGCGTCGGACCCTCCCGCTCGGGATCGGGATACGAGGTCTCGTTCATGCCGAGCGGGTCGAGCACCAACTCGCGCATCAGCTCGGGGAACGCCGCGCCCGTGGCGCGCTCCAGCGCCATCGCGGCCATCGCGTACCCGAGGTTGGAGTAGTGCCACGTGCCGGGCGGCAGCGCGAGCCGCGGCGGCGCGTCGAAGGCCCTGGCCAGCTCGGCTACGAGCAGGTCGGGGCCGGACCACTGCGCCGGCGACAGCTCGAACGGCAGCGCCGCCTGATGCAGCAGCAGCTGGCGCAGCGTCACGTCGGATCCGGCCGCCCCACCGCGCGCCACGACGTCGTCCCAGCTCAGCCGCCCATGGCTCGCGAGCCGCGCGGCGACGAGCGCCACGATGGCCTTGGTGATCGAGCCCACCGGGAACCGGGTGCCGAGCTCGATCTCGTAGGAAGACGCGAACCCGTCAGCCACGGCATCGCCCGCGCTGACGTGATGGGTGGCGAGGATGCGCGGCGTCGTCGAAGCGTGCACGAGTAGATATCCTACGCAGCGCGCCTCGCCCTCTGTAGTATTCTGACGTGTCACGCGGTGATCGGGTATGGAGGGGGCGCGCGCTCGGCGTCGACCTGGGCGGCTCGTCGACCCGCGCGCACCTCCTCGACCCGGTCGCCGCACCTCGCGACCTGCGCCTCCGCGGCGGCAACGTCGCGCTAGACCGCGAGGGCGTCCACGCCGTGCTCCGTCCTCTATTGCTGGACCTGCGGCCGCGGGCCGCGTGCCTCGGGCTGGCCGGTGCGCGCACGGCACCCGCCGCCGCCGAGTGGCTCCGCGCGGGGCTCTCCGGCTCGGGATGCGCGGTGACCGTGATGACGGATGCGGAGCTCGCGATCCGCACGGCGTTCGGGGAGGAGGGGGACGGGATCCTGATCTGTGCGGGCACCGGTACGGTCGCCGTCGCGCGGGTCGACGGTGTGATCGACATGGTCGGCGGCACGGGCTACCTGCTCGGGGATGCCGGCGGCGCCTACGATCTCGGGCGCCGGATCGTCGCTGCGGCGCTGCGCGAGCGGGACCTGGGCGCCCACGACCTCGCGAGCCGGCTCGAGCGGCTGCTCGGAGAGCGCCTCGACGACGCGGTCGCCGACATCTACCGGACGCCCGGCGATCGATCGCGCCTGGCCGGGCTCGCCGAGCACATCGACGGGCTGCCGCATCCGGCGGCGGATCACGTGCTCGACGCGGCGGCGCAGGCGCTCGTCGACCTCGCGGACCTGGCGCGGCAGCGGTTCGGCCCGCTGCCGATCCGGCTCACCGGCGGCGTGTTCCGGTCGCCGCACATCGCGGGAATCGTCGAAGCGGCGCTCGACGCGACCGTCTCTTCCGCACGGCCAGAGGTGGTCGCGGCCGAACTCGCGGCGGAGTCGATCCCATGACCTCGACGCAGGAGCGGCTCGCCCAGGTCGCGGAGCAGCTGAAAGCGACCAGCACCGCCGACACCGTCGCGTGGGCGTTCGGAATCGGCGATCACGT
>DATHJG010000274.1:0-3814 GCA_035489875.1 Solirubrobacteraceae bacterium
CTCGCCCACACGAGCATCGCGAGCGGGTCCGGCGGCTGCGCCACCCGCGTCATCACGTTGGTCACGCCCCACGCGGCCGCGGCGCCGACGATCAGGACGAAGGGGAGGATCGGCGCGCTCGCGGCGCGGTCGATCCCGATCACCGCCAGCCCGGCGAACGCGATCGCCGCGCCCGCGATCTGCTCGCGCCGCGGCCGTTCCCGCAGCACGAAGCCGGCGAACGCGATCGTGAAGATCACCTGGAGCTGCAGCAGCAGCGACGAGAGCCCGACCGGCATGCCGAGGTCGAGGCTCACGAACAACAGCCCGAACTTCACCACGCCGAGCAGGAAGCCGAAGCCGAGCACGAAGCGCCACGGCAGCCGCGGGCGACCGACGAGGAAGATCGCCGGGAGCGCCATCGCCGTGAATCGCAGCGCGTTGAACAGGAGCGGCGGGAAGTGGTCGAGTCCGACGTGGATGACGACGAAGTTCACGCCCCACACCGCGGTGACGAGCACGACGAGCGCGATGGAGCGGGCGGGCATGGCCTGCATGCTGCGCGACGCGAGACATCAGAGCAAGCAGACATTCCGCACCCAATCCGTAAGCTGTCCTGCATGATCGACGCCCGCCGCCTGCGCGTCCTGCGAGAAGTCGCCGAGCGGGGAACGCTCTCCGCGGCCGCCGACGCGCTCCATCTCACGCCGTCGGCCGTCTCGCAGCAGCTCGCGGCGCTCGAGCGCGAGGTCGGCCAGCCGGTGATCGAGCGCAACGGCCGCGGTGTGCGGCTGACCGGCGCGGCCGAGGTGCTCGTCGACCACGCGAACGTCGTGCTCGCGCAGCTCGAGGCCGCCGCCGCGGACGTCGCCGCCTACTCGGAAGGGGTCGTCGGCACCGTGCGCATCGCGGGGTTCGCCACCGCGCTGGCCGAGATCGTCGCGCCCGCGGCTACGGCGCTGCGCGCCAGCCATCCGCGGCTCGCGCTCACGATCGCCGAGCAGGAGGCCCCGGACTGCTTCCGGGCGCTCGCGGGCGGCGACGCCGACATCGCGATCTCGATGGCCTCACGGCTCGCGCCGCCGCGCGACGACCCCCGCTTCCACCGCCGCGCGCTGCGCGCCGACGCGCTCGACGCCGTGGTCCCGGCGGACCACCCGCTCGTCGCCCGCACGGAGATCGAGCTGGCGGAGCTCGCCGGCGAGCCATTCGTCGGCCCGCCGGACGGCACGTCGTGCCACGACGTCACGGTCAGCGGCTGCGCCGCGGCCGGCTTCACGCCGGCGTTCCAGCACCGGTCGCTCGACTTCTACACGACGATGGCGCTCGTCGCCGCGGGCCTCGGCGTCGCGCTCGTGCCGCGGCTGGCGCAGGCGGCGGTCCCGCCCGGCGCGGTCGTCCGCCCGCTCGCCGCGCCCGCCCCCGCCCGCCACGTGTTCGCCGCCACGCGCGCGGGCGCCGAGCGCCGGCCGACGGTCGCCGCCGTGCTGGACGCGCTCGCCGCGCGCTGCGCGGCGGCTGCCAACATGGCGCGGCATGCCTGATCTCCGCGTATCCGCGCAACTCCAGCCCCAGCACTCCGACTGGCCCGCGATGCGGCGGGCGTGGGTCGAGGCCGAAGAGCTGGGCGTCGACTGCCTGTTCAACTGGGACCACTTCTACCCGCTCTCCGGCGATCCCGAGGGCAACCACTTCGAGGCGCTCACCACGCTCGGCGCGATGGCCGAGGTGACCGAGCGGGTCGAGCTCGGCTCGCTCGTCATCTGCAACAGCTACCGCAACCCCGACTACCTCGCCGACGCCACCCGGACGATCGACCACATCTCCGGCGGCCGCGCGATCCTCGGCATCGGCGCCGGCTGGTTCCAGCGCGACTACGACGAGTACGGCTACGAGTTCGGCACCGTCGGCCAGCGGATCACCGCGCTCGAGCAGGCGCTGCCGCGCATCGAGCGGCGCTTCGGGAAGCTCAACCCCCCGCCGCTGCGCGGGCGCATCCCGATCCTGATCGGCGGCGGCGGCGTGCGGCGCACGCTCAAGCTCGTCGCGCGCCACGCGGACATCTGGCACGCGTTCGGCAGCCCCGACGTGTTCCGCGAGAAGTCCGCGATCCTGGACGAGCACTGCGCCGCCGAGGGTCGCGACCCGGCGACGATCGAGCGGTCGTGGTCGTTCCGCGCCGACGACGCAGACGCGCTCCGCGAGGCCGGCGTGTCGCACTTCGTCGTCGCCATCAGCGGCAGCGCGTCGGGCTATGACCTCGGCCAGCTGCGCGAGCTGGTGCAGTGGCGCGCGGCGCTCAGCGCCTGATCAGCGCGAGCACCTCGTCGCGCCTGGCGGCCATGTGCTCGGGCGAGACGAGGCTCTCCAGGCACAGGCGCAGCAGCGGCTCGGTGTTGGACGGGCGCACGTTGAAGTGCCAGTCCTCGTAGTCGACGGAGATGCCGTCGAGGTCGCCGATCTCGGCGTCGGCGAAGCGCGCGCGAAGCTCGTCCATCTTCGCCCGCTGGTCGTCGACCTCGGAGTTGATCTCGCCCGAGATGAAGTAGCGCGAGCGGTAGGGCTCCAGCAGCTCGGCGAGGGTGCGGCCGGTCTTGCCGAGCAGCTCGAGGATCAGCAGCGCCGGCAGCGTGCCGGAGTCGGCGTTGTAGAAGTCGGCGAAGTAGTAGTGACCGGAGACCTCGCCGCCGAACGCGCTGCCACGCTCGCGCATGCGCGTCTTGAAGAACGCGTGGCCGACGCGGTTGACGAGCGGCGTGCCGCCGGCGGCGCGCACGGTGTCCGGCACGGCGCGGGACGCGCGCACGTCGTAGAGGATCTCCGCGCCCGGGTGCGCCTCCAGCACCGACTGGGACAGCAGCGCGGTCAGGAAGTCGCCGTCGACGAAGCCGCCGTCGGCGTCGATGAAGAAGCAGCGGTCGGCGTCGCCGTCCCAGGCGATCCCGAGGTCGGCGCCCTCGGCGCGCACCTTCTCGATCGCGAACCGCCGGTTCTCGGGCAGCAGCGGGTTCGGCTCGTGGTCGGGGAACTCGCCGTCGGGCTCCCAGTAGGTCGGGATCAGCTCGAGGCCGTCGAGCCGCTCGAGGATCGGGCCGACCATCGGCCCGGCCATGCCGTTGCCGCCGTCGAGCACGACCTTCAGCGGCCGGATCGAGGTCGGATCGATGAACGACAGCGCGCGCGCATGGAACTCGCCGTACACGTCGACGTCCTCGACGCGGCCGGGCGCCCCGCCGGGCGCCGGCAGGCCGTCGAGCACGAGCGCGCGGATGTCGCCGATGCCGGCGTCGCCCGACAGCGCCAGCGCGCCCTCGCGGACCAGCTTCGCGCCGGTGTACGCCTTCGGGTTGTGCGACGCGGTGCACATCAGGCCGCCGTCCAGGTCGCGCGACCCGACGAGGAAGTACAGCATCTCGGTCCCGACCATCCCGGCGTCCAGCACGGTCGCGCCCTCGGCGACCATGCCGTCGCGGTAGCGCGCCGCCAGCTCGGGCGCGGTCAGGCGCATGTCGCGCCCGAGGCCGATCCGCAGCGCGCTCGTCGCCTTGCCGCGCAGCCCGCCGAGCACGCGCGCGAACGCCCGGCCGACCTGCTCGGCGACGTCGCCGTCGATCTGGTCGCCGTACAGGCCGCGGACGTCGTAGGCCTTGAAGATCTCGTTGGGAACGGTCGTCGGCATGGGCGGCGAGTGTATGAGGCTTAGACTGCGGCGCCGTGCAGCGGCTCTGCGTCTTCACCGGCTCCAGCCCCGGCGGGCACCCCGACTACGCGCAGGCGGCGGACGGGCTGGGGCGCGCGCTCGCCGGTCAGGGGATCGGCCTCGTCTACGGCGGCG
>DATHJG010000275.1:0-3134 GCA_035489875.1 Solirubrobacteraceae bacterium
ATAGCGCGACCGCGCTCCAGGTGTTGACCGGGCCGCTGCCGCCCGTGGAGTCCGTTCGATGAACTCTGCGGAATCTAGCGTGAGGCCGAAAGGGTGGTCCTGACGTGGGCTGGCAGAACCTCTCGCACCTCTACCTCGCGGAGCCGCTCGAGCATCAACGCATCCGCCTGCTCGACGAGTGCGAGCCCGACCCCGGTAGCGATCTCACGCTCCCCACGGATCGCGCTGACGACTACGCCCCTTCCAGTCCTGTACGGGTCGACCCTCTCCTCCGGGGGCCCGTACAGCCAGCCGCGCCTAGTGCGGCTGGTCCCACCGGGAACGCTGGCCCGCGCGTGGTCCCCCGCGCGCGGGCCAGCACCCCGGACCCCGCCCTACCCGACAACTCCGCTGCTGCTTAGGAGCCACGCATGGCATCCCTGAACGACATGATCAAGACCGCGCGCGACTCCTACCAGGACGGGTACGTCGCGGGGTACGCGAAGTGCCGCGCCGACATGCTGGAGATGATCAAGCGGATCGGTGGGGTGAGTGCGGAGGACGCTGAGCAGGTTCAGTGGCTCGACGCGATCGAGCGGGAGCACAGCGCCCGATGAGCAGCGATCTCGCGACGCTCACGTTCGTCGACACGCCGGCCGCCCCGGAGACGTTCAACGTCCTCGCGTACGGGCCACCGAAGAGCGGGAAGAGCACCGCCGCCGCGACCGCGCCCGGCCCGATCCTCTGGGTCAACGCCGAAGGACCCGGCGCGCTCTCCCACGCCCGCAAGGTCGCCGCGCAACGCAAGACACAGATCCTTGAGGTCCGCATCGAACGCGACGCCGACGCCCGCGCCCTCCTCCGCCAGATCCTGCAGTACGTCCGCGGGACGCAGGACCCGCGACCCCGGACCGTCGTGCTCGACACGCTCGCGAAGGTCCGTGACGCGCTCGTCCGGCAGATGGTTGACCCCGGCAGCAAGAACAGCCTCAAGCAGTACGGCGAGGTCAACCGCATCCTGAACGAGACGATCTCGATCCTCCGGGACGCGCCGGTCAACATGATCCTGCTCGCGCACGAGAACGTGCAGGACGCCGACGGGGACCGGATCGTCGAACCCTTGATCGGCGGCGCGCTGACGCAGTTCGCTCAGGGCGAGGTCGACGTCCTCGCGTACACGGGCATCCACACGGACGAGCAGACCGGCGTGGTGTCGTACGTCGGGCAGCTCGTGGAGGGCCGCGGCCGCCGTGCGGGTGACCGGTCCGCAGGGTTGGGGGCGTGGCGCCCCTTGGATTTCACGGAGTGGTTGGGTGTGTACAGCGCGGCGCTCACGCCTGATGACAGTGACCTTCCGTGGGCCGGGGACGCCAAGGAAGGCGCCGCGTAATGGCCAACGAGCGGTCGCGCGCATGGTCCAGGCGGCGCCACTATCTGCGGCGGTTTGGTCAGGGCATCACGGACGTGACCGTTGATGAGGATCTTCGGCTGCGCCGCGAAGCCGTCCTCTGTCCCCTGTGCGGCGTCGTAATGACAAACCTGCCGTTCCTGCCGCATTCAAAGGAGTTTGACCACATCGTGACCGCCGCGCATGGGGGGGCCCACGAACTCTCCAACATTCGCGTGATCTGTCGCGCCTGCAACAACCATGCGCGCGTTGTCGAACACGGGACCGATGGGCAGCTCCGCGAGTTCTACCGGGCTCACCCTGAACTCGACCCTGAGCGAAGGGCTGCATGAGCCTGTCTACCCCGCAACAGGTGATGGACCGCCTCGAAGCGATCGACCGTGATCTCGCCGCCCGGATGCCCGCCCTGGAGGCCGCCGCGCTCGGCTGGTTCCGCAAGAAGCGCGACCGTGAGCAGGCGTGGGCTAGCGCGTACATGAGCGCTGACGGTCCCGCGCACGTCCGGAAGGCTGAGGCGGACTACGCCACCGCCACCGTCGGCGTCGCGGAGGAAGCCGAGTATGAAGCCCTCAAGGCGGTCGTCCGTGTCCTCGAGACGCGCGCAACGATCGGGCAGAGCCTCCTCCGCAGTCACGGGCGCGCATGAGCCTCACCCGTCGAACGCCGCTCCGCGCGAAGCCCCGGTCGAAGGGGAACCGCGGCGAGCTCGCCGTCATCGAACTACTCCGCACGTACGGCTGGCGGCCGCGTCGGAACTGGCAGTCCGGGGGTCAGGGCGGCGGGGACATCCTCGACGGCCCGGTCGGATGCAACCTTGAGGTCAAGCATCACGAGACCTGCCGGATCTGGGAATGGATCGCGCAGGCCGAGAACGACGCGCGACCGACCGACATTCCGATCGTCGTCTGCCGGCGCAACCACATGCAGTGGTGGGCCGTCATGCCCGCGGACGAGTTCGACGCGTTGCGTGAACTCACGACGATCCGTACGCACACCGTCGAGCACCACATGAAGACGTGCCCGCTCTGGACGCTGCTGGATGACGCGCAGGGCCGCGCGACCGGGTTGGAGATCCCGGTGCTCAGGTTCTCCCGGCCCGGCAGCGGCCAGTACGCGGCGGCGCCAGCGACCGTCATGTTCGGCCTCTTGTGGGAACGGGAGCGCGCATGACCCAGACCGACCGCGTCCTGGCTGCCCTCTCGCGTGCAGGCGCGCGCGGCATCACCGCTGTCGACTTCGCCGCTCCCGACGTGTGCGACGGCGGGAAGCCGATCATGCGCGTCGCCGCCCGCGTCAAGGATCTCCGCGACGCTGGCTTCGAGATCGAGACGGGCGGTGAGCGCGACTCGTGCGCGGTGTACAAGCTGCAAGCCCATAGGGGCGAGCAGGTGACCAGCGAAGCTCAAGCGCGGGTCGCCGTCATCAAGGGGGCGCCGGGGTTGGAAGCTGCGGTGCCCCCTGAATCTTCCGGGACGCTGTTCGACGCGCCCGCCGCGCCTGCCCCGCGGTTCTGGGAGGACGCGGCGTGAGCGGCCTCGGCTACACACCAGCGGAGCCGATCCGCGACGACGAGCCGGCCTGGGACGCCGACGAGCTCGTGACGTGCCCGAACTGCGACGGGCTCAAGACCGTGAGCATCGATCGCGCGGACGGTGCGCTGGTCAAGCGCGCCTGCCGCCTGTGCAGATCGACGCCGGGGCATGTGCTCCGCGGCAACCCGCCAGAGAGCCCGTACGAGATGACGGTT
>DATHJG010000276.1:0-2224 GCA_035489875.1 Solirubrobacteraceae bacterium
AGGTCGGTCGCAAGGCACTCGACGCGTTGAACTTTGGTGCTGCCCCCCGGTTCCAAGAGGGCGGCATCGTCGAGCTCCTGCACCCGTTCAACGACCCGGAAGGCCACGGCGGTTCCAACTCGCACTTGCACATCGCTGCCGCGTCCGTGCAGGCGATCGTGGCGCTCGGCAAGCGGCTACAGAAGCTCGGGTGGCTCGTGTCTGAGAATCCCGCGTTCGGTGGCGTCAACGCGCGGCACGCACCCGGCGGCTACCACTACACCAGCCAGGCGATCGACGCGAACTGGCCGAACGCCGGTGAGGAGGGCGCGAAGATCAAGGCTCTGTTGCCGATGCTCGGCGGGTCCGGCGGCGGGCTTGGCGCACTCGCGCCGAAGATCGCACGGGTCATGGTCTCGGGGCCTGATTCTCCGCTCAAGTCGATTGTGCAGGGCGCGATTGACGCGACCCGCTCGGCGGCGCAGTCGGTTGCCGATCAGATGGGCGGCGGGTTCGAGGGCACGGAAGCCGGGGCAAACTGGTCCGGCTCGTGGGTTGATCTCATGGGCTCGATCTCCGAGCAGCGCGGCTGGAACCTCAGCGACTGGAAGCGCTTGGTGGACAAGGAGTCCGGTGGCAACCCGAACGCGAGGAACCCGAGCTCGGGCGCCTACGGGCTCGGGCAGTTCCTCGGCGCGACCGCTCAGTCGTACGCGAAGTTCGGGGCGTTGTCGAGTGATCCGGTCGATCAGATCCGCGCGATGGCGCAGTACATCAGCGACCGGTACGGAGACCCGTCGTCGGCGTTGTCGTTCCACAACGCGAACAACTGGTACGCGGCCGGTGGCATGGTCGGCACCGCGAAGCAGGGCAAGCAAGGCGTGCCCGGCGGGATCAGTGTGCCATTGCCGTTCGGCGCGCGGCTTGACCGGACGCTAGGGAAGGTCCGGACCGGGAAGTCCGCGAAGATCCGCGGTGCCGCGGTCCGGGGACTGGTCGACCGGATCAAGGGCATCGGTCTCCCGCGGGGCATTCAGAAGGCGCTCGGGTCGTACGGGGAGAACGCGAACATCTTTGGTGAGTACGCCGATCGTGCCGCGTCGCTCACCGACGAGAGCACGATCACGGAAGCGCTCGAGGCTGAGATGACGCGGCGGCAGGGGATCGGTCTCGCGTTCCCCGACACGGATCAGCAGGCGATGGTGGACAGCATGCTCGGCCGGGTCGGCGGCAAGTCCCAGCTCGACTGGCTGACTGACCAGTTGGGCGCGTTGTTCAACTGGCGGAACACGATCATCGACGCGGAGAAGATCGTCGTTGATCGCCGCGAGGAAACATCGCGGATGATCGAGCAGGCGCGCGCGCGGCTAGACAGGGTGCGTGAGCAGATCCGGGAGGCGGCTGCGCGTCGCAAGGCGTTGGAGGAGCAGCTCGCGGCGGTCGAGAAGGCGTTGGAGAAGGCGCGGAAGCATCCGAAGAAGAACAAGGCGCAGATCGCGTCGCTCAAGGGGCAGAAGCAGGGTCTCAACGCTGATATCCGCGGTGTCGACAAGGCGCAGCGGCCTCGCCTCCGGGTGCGGGATGCGATCAAGGAAAAGATCATCCCGGCGCTCACTGGGAAGCGGGAGAGCCTGAACACGGCGCGCGGTGATCTGCTGACGAGCTTGACTGAGGCGCAGGGCATGGGCGCGCCGATGGAACGCCTCGGCGTAGTGCCGGGGATGGGCGTGTTGGGCGGCCGGATCTTCGATGCGCAGGTGCGGATCAAGGATCTGACGGATAAGCCGATCCGCGTGACCGCTGAGGCCGCGGGCGCGGCGGATACGAGTGAGCGGGACGCGCTGCTCGAGCAGTTGCTGCGTGAGGCGAACCTCCGGACGGCCGTGTCGGAGCGGCAGTTCGACGTGTTCAAGAACATGCCGCCGTTCGGTGGGTCGTTCGCGACGGGCGGCGTCGTCCCCGGCTCGGCTGGGGCGCCGAGGGTGATTCAGGCGCATGGTGGGGAGGGCGTGTTCACTCCGGATCAGATGGCCGCGATCGGCGGTGAGCGAGGCGGCGAGCAGCCGGCGATCCATCTGCACTTCAAGCCGGGCACGGAGTGGCACCGCGATTTCGTTGACGTCCGAGTGGAGCAGACGAACCGTCGGACGGCGCGCGCGGGTGCGCGTGGCTTGCCGGGACGCGGAGGAGGTGGACTCGGATGACAGAGCTAATCGTCCTCGATCCCGCCGAGGTCGCGACCGGC
>DATHJG010000277.1:0-2173 GCA_035489875.1 Solirubrobacteraceae bacterium
ATGAGGACGACAGGGGCGCGTCGCTCGCCGCCATCCGGCTCGGCGTCCGCCGCGACGGCGCGCAGCCGGTCGACGGTCGCGGGCGTGGCGAACTGGGCCGCCCCGAGGCCCTCGATGAAGTAGCCGCGGCGGGTGCGGCCGGTCTCCTCGAGACCGCTCAGCACCTTGTACGCCGTGGAGAATCCCCCGATGACGCCCTCGGCCTGCACCGCACCACGGGTGACGACGCCGTGCCGCTCGAGCAGTTGCTCGGCGAGCGCGGTCGCCCGCACCGTCGGGCTCGCCTCCGGGGCGGGGAGCAGGCTCCAGCGCCCGGCGACCGTGGGCGGTGCCGTCGCGGCGAGGGTGGCGCTGACCCGCGCGCGGGCGCGGCGTTCGCGGCTGCGCGGGGTGCGCGGCCGGGTCGTCGTCGCCCCGAGCCGGGAGCGCAGCGGCGCGAGGGTGTCGTTGCTCAGAAGGCCCGCCCAGACCAGCTCCCACAGGGCGAGGGCGAGGTCCTTGTCCTCGACAGGTGCCGTGATCGCCAGGGCAGACGAGAGCTGCCGGAAGAAGTACGCCCCTCCGCCGGCGAGCGCATCGATGATGCGGCCGTGCAACTCGGTCTGCTCGACCAGCGTCGGTTCGAGAAGCGTGAGCGGCGCCGAGTCGGCGAGGTGCAGCGAGATCCACCCGTCACCGCCGGTCAGCTCGCCCCGACCCGACCAGAGCACCTCGCCGGTCGTGGTGAGCTCGTCGAGCATCGCGGGGCTGTAGTCGCGCACGCGGCCGGGCAGCACGAGGCTCTCGAGAGTGGATGCGGGGATGGCGACCCCGGCGAGCTGGTCGATGGCACTGACGAGACCGTCGATCCCGCGCAGCCTGGCCGGCATGTGCTGCCACTCCGGCAGGAAGCGGCCGAGCGCGAGTTGCGGAACCGGTTCCACCTCGGAGCGGAGAGCCGCGAGCGAGCGGGACCGCAGACGTCGCAGCACCTCCGCGTCGACCCACTCGGATCCGGTCGCCCCGGGCCGGAACTCGCCCTCGACCACGCGACGGTCGCTCGCGAGGCGTTTGAGCGCGTCGGACACGACCGCCGTGCCGAGACCGAGGCGGGTCGCCGCATCCTGGGTCGTGAACGGTCCGTGGGTGCGGGTGTACCGGCTCACCAGGTCGCCGACCGGGTCGGTGACCGGATCGAGGAACGCGGCGGGCACCCCGATCGGCAGCGGCACGCCGAGGGCATCGCGGAGCCGGCTGGCGTCCTCCATGACGGCCCAGCGTTGATCACCGGCGATCGTGGCGCGCAGCACGCGATTGGAGCGGGCGAGGCCGGTGAGGATGTCCTCCGCTGAGTGAGTAGCCGCCCTCGGCGGCGTGCCGAAATCAGACGCCGGGTTACTCGAGGCTGGTTTCGACACGCCCTCCGGGCTACTCAACCAGCGGGCTTCGAGCTCTTCGGTCGAGAGCGGCCCCAGCAGGCGCAACAGGTCGACCAACCCCTCGGGGCCCTTGGCCTTGCGCTCGGGATCGAGGCGCTGCAGCTCGCGCTCGGTCTGGGCGATGACGGCTGGATCGAGCAGCTCGCGCAGCTCCGCCCGCCCGAGTAGCTCGGCCAGCAGTGTGGGGTCGAGCGACAGGGCGGCGGCGCGACGCTCGGCGAGCGGGGAGTCGCCCTCGTACATGAACGCGGCGACATATCCGAAGAGCAGGGTGCGGGCGAACGGGGACGGCGAATCGGTCTCGACCTCGACGAGCCGCACACGCCGCGCGGCGATGTCGGCGGTGAGGGATGCCAGGGCCGGCAGATCGTAGACGTCCTGCAGCACCTCGCGCACCGTCTCGAGGATGATCGGGAAGCTCGGATACTTGCGCGCCACCTCCAGCAATTGCGCGCTGCGCTGTCGCTGCTGCCAGAGCGGGGAACGCCGGCCCGGGTTGTACCGCGGCAACAGCAGGGCACGCGCCGCGGCCTCGCGGAAGCGCGCCGCGAACAGCGCGGAGCCGCCGACCTCGTCGGTGACGAGCTGTTCGAGCTCCTCGCGTTCGAACAGGAACAGGTCAGCCCCCGGAGGCTCGGCATCCGTCTCGGGCAACCGCACGACGATGCCGTCGTCGCCGGCCATCGCCGACCCGTCGACCCCGAGTCGCTCGCGGATGCGCGCGGTGACCGCGAGCGCCCACGGCGCATGGACCG
>DATHJG010000278.1:0-17468 GCA_035489875.1 Solirubrobacteraceae bacterium
CTCGCGCGCGCTCGAGCGGATCGGCGACAACGCCGTCGACATCGGTGAGCAGGTCGCGTTCGTCGTCTCCGGTCTGTTTCGTGAGTTCAGTGACGCATCGCACAGACTGAATTCGGCCAGCTAGCGCCGAAAACCCTGTGACCAGGTTGTGACGCGGCGTGGAGGAACCGACGTCGGCGTTTATTCTCCCGCCCAGATGAGCCAGCCCGCTCCGATTCGCATCGCCGTGCTCGATTCCGACACGGGTTTCCTGCAGGTGCTGTCGAAGCGCCTGGAGGGCGCGGGGTGGCAGTACCGGGTGCTTGCGAGTCCCGTCCCGCTCGACGCGATCGTCTCGATGCGCCTCAACGCGGTCGTGCTCGACCTCGCGGTGCTCGGCCCGCAGGGCTGGAACTACCTCGAGAAGCTGTGCACGCGGCTGCCCGGGCTGGGCGTGATCGTGTGCACGGGCCAGTCCTCCGTCGCCCAGCGCGTGCGCGGGCTGCGGCTGGGCGCCGACGACTGGATGACCAAGCCGTGCCATCCGGAGGAGCTGATCGCGCGGGTCGAGGCGGTCGTGCGGCGGCGCAAGCGCGCCGAGGCGCGGGTCGACGCCGGCCCGGTCGTGATCGGCGAGGTGGAGGTGCGGCCGGACCAGTTCCAGGCGTTCGTCGGCGGCGTCAGCGCCGACCTGACGCGGCGCGAGTTCGAGCTGATCCAGCTCCTGGCCGACGCGCAGGGACAGGTCATGCAGCGCGAGGAGATCTACCAGCGGGTGTGGGGCTACGCGATGGTGCACGGCGACCGATCGGTCGACGTGTTCGTGCGCAAGCTGCGCCAGAAGCTGGAGAAGGTGTCGCCGCGCTGGCGCTACATCCACACGCACTTCGGCATCGGATACCGGTTCGCGGCCGAGTCGATCGATGCGGTCGAGGCGACGGCGGCGGCCGAGGTCGTCGCCACGGGCGCCGGTCTGGACGACGGTCCGGCCGTTGCGGAGTCGCGCGCGGCTGAGGTCGCGGCGGCGCCGTTCGGCGGCTGAGCGCGACCGGGGTATCGTTTCGGGTCGTGGGCCCGGACCGCAACACGCACCTCCGCAACTTCGCGATCCTCATCCTGATCGCGGTGGCCGTGTGGCAGCTCCCCGGCGGCGGGACGGCGACGGGGACGGTCAACAACATCCTCGGCCTCGTGTTCGCGGGCGGCCTTGTGTTCTTCGGCTACCGGATGTACATGGAGCACCGCCAATCGCTGTTCATGCTCGAGGACAAGGTTCGCGGGCTGCTCTACGGCTCCGTCGCCCTGATCGCGTTCGCGCTCATCGCGACGAGCCGGCTGTGGAACGACGGCGGCTTGGCCGTGCTCGTCTGGCTGGCGCTGATCGGCGCTGGCGTGTACGGCTGCGTCACCGTGTACCGCGCGTCGCGCGAGTACTAGCGTCGCCTCGTCTCATCTCGTCGTCGCCTCGTCCCTGCCCCTCGTCGTCCGGACGGCTCGGGCGGCGCTCGCCCTTCCGTTCGTCGCGCGACTACTAGCGTCGTCTCGTCGTCCGGCGGCCGGACGGCTCGGGCCGCGCGCGACCCTCCGATCGTCGCGGCGCGGGCGCGGGCGCTTGCCGATCGGAGCGCGGTGCGGCACTTTCGTCACACCCACGCGCGCAAGTCGGCACACCCGCGCGTAGATCCGTTCATCCGCCCGACCGACGCTTCCCTCCATGACCTGGTGGCGGCGGACGGACGGGCAGGCGGCAGCCGAACTGGTGGCATTGCTGCCGCTGGCGGCGCTGCTGCTCGCGGGCGCATGGCAGCTCGCGGTCGCGGGTCACGCGGCCTGGGCGGCGGATGCCGCGGCACGCGCGGCCGCCCGTGCGGCCGCAGTCGGCGGGGACGCGCGCGCGGCTGCACGCGCTGCGCTGCCGGGCAGGCTCGGCCGCGATGCCCGGGTGCGCGAGCGCGGTGAGGGCACCGTCGAGGTGAGTGTCCGGATCCCGCCCGTCCTCGGGCTGCCACTCCTCGGCCACGCGTCCGCGACGGCCCATTTCCGGCCGCAGCGATGACGGCGCGGCGGGCGTCACGGCCGGCCTCGGTGGGGAGGGGCGAGACGGGCCAGGCATCGATCGAGCTCGTCGCGCTGCTGCCGCTCACGCTCGTCGTGGGTCTGGCGATCCTCACGCTGCTCGCTGCGCGGGCGGCGTCGGGCCAGGCCGCGGCGGCGGCCCAGGCGGGCGCGATGGCGCTGATCCAGGACACGGACCCGCGCGACGCGGCCCGTACAGCGCTCCCGGCCGCCGCGCGCCCCCGCGCGACGGTCAGCCTCCACGGCCGCGAGATCACCGTCACGGTCCGCCCGGACACGCGGCTCGGCTTCCTCGCGAACGCACTCACCGCGACGGCGTCGGCCAACGCGGGGCCGGAGCCCCGATGACGTCGCTGCTCGCCCGCATCGGCGCGTTCTTCCTCGATCCACCGGCCCAGCCGGAGCCCTCCCGGCCCGACGAGCCCCGCGCCTTCGCGCCGCCTACGCGGTTCACGCCGCCGACCCACATCTCGCCCCCGCTCGATGCCGCGCCCAGCCGCGCCACGCCGGCGGCGCCGGCGTCGTCCGCCCGGAGCTCGTCTGCGGCCGAGGCGGCCTCGAACCCGGTCTCGTCGGCGGCGCCCGCGGCGCCGGCTCCGTTCGGCCCGAGCTCGTCTGCGAGCGAGGCGGCCTCGAACCCGGCCGGCGAGTCCGCCGGTGGCGTCGCCAGTGCGGCGGTGCTCGGCGCCCCCGCGGCGGTCGTGCCGGTGGCTGCCGCATGCGCTGGCGAGCTGCGCGCGCGGGCTCGCTCGGCAGCTGCGCTGCTCTGCGTGTGGCGGCCGGCCGCGCTGTCGGTCCCCGCGGTCGACTCGGCGGTGCCGGCCGCCCAGTCGCCCGCCGGGGCGACGACGCCGGGCGCCCGCCGCCTGGCCGCACGGCTCGCGGCGGACGGGTTGCCGGCCACCGCCTGCGGCCGCCTCGCATGGCTCGCCCTCGAATCCGAGCCGGCGGCGGCCGCGGGTCAGTATCGACGCTGTCTCGCCGTCGGCGGAGGAGGACCGGTCGTGCTCGCGGTGGCCGGGGCTCGTCCGCCCGCGTTCGAGCCGCTCCTCGCCGAGCTGGACCTGGCGATCGCGGTGCTCCCGGCCGACATCGACCCGGCGCTTCGCGAGCTGGCGCTTGCGACGCTCCGATCCCGCGACCGCGCCGTGCTGCCACCGCTCCCGCCGGGCCCGCCCCGCTGGGCGGCGATGGCCGGGCTCGCCCGACTCAGATCCCTCCCGCGCGAGACGCCATGACCGCTGCTCGCCGGACCGTCGCCGGCTTGTTCGACCCCCTGACGCGCGCCGCCTCGATCTCGGTCGGCCGTGCACTCCACGCTCGGGGACCGGTGGCGGCACTGTGCAACACCTCGAGGCGGGGCGTCGTGTTGCCGATGGGCCGCGCACTCGACGCTCGGGGCCAGGTCGCGGTGCTGCTCGTCGGCGGACTGCTCGCCGTCGGGGTCGGCGCGCTCGTGCTCGGTGCCGTCGCGAGCGCGCTCGGGACGCGGGACGCGGCGCAGCGGGCGGCCGACCTCGGCGCGCTCGCCGGCGCGCGGGCGATGCGCGAGTCCTACGAGCGGCTATTCGAGCCCGCCCGGATCCGCGGCCGCCGCAACCTGCGCCATCTGGAGAAGGAAGCGTACGTCGAGATCGGTCGTGTCGCGGCCCAGCGGGTCGCCGCCGCGAACGGGGCGCCGCGCGCCGCGGTCTCGTTCCCCGACGGCGCGACGTTCGCGCCGGTGCGCATCGGGGTGGCGGTCGAGCGCGGCGTGCGCATCGCCGGGCGACGCGTGCGGATGCGCGCTGACGCGGAGGCCGAGCTGGCACCGCCCGCGGGCATCGGTCCGGCCGCCTTCGGCAGCGGCGGCGGATACGACGGCCCGCTCGCGTACCGCCAGGACAAGCCCATGCGGCCCGATGTCGCGCAGGCGTTCGACCGGATGTCGGCGGCGGCGCGGCGCGACGGCGTCGACCTCGTCATCAGCAGCGCATTCCGGTCGGACGCCGAGCAGGCCGTCCTCTTCGCCCGCCATCCGGACCCGAAATGGGTCGCGCCGCCGGGCGAGTCGCTGCACCGCAACGCCACCGAGCTCGACCTCGGCCCACCGTCCGCGTACCCGTGGCTGGCCGCGAACGCGGACCGGTTCCACTTCCGCATGAGGTACGCCTGGGAACCGTGGCATTTCGGACTGACGCTCAACCCTCGTTCGTCGCCGCGGCCGTCGCCCGAGACGGCCGGTCGTGGTGACGGAGCCAGGCTCGGCTTGCCCGACTTCGTGCCCGCCCGCTACGCGACGCCGCTCAACCGCGCTGCGCAGCGCTGGAGCGTCTCGGCCACCCTGCTCGCCGCGCAGATCTACGCCGAGAGCGGGTTCAACCCGTTCGCGACCAGCCCGGCCGGCGCGCAGGGGATCGCGCAGTTCATGCCGGGAACCGCCCGTGGCATCGGCCTGTCGGACCCGTTCGACCCCGATCAGGCGATCGACGCCCAGGCGCACCTGATGCGCGACCTGCTCCGCCAGTTCGGCGCCGTCCCGCTCGCGCTCGCCGCCTACAACGCGGGCCCGGCGCCGGTCTCCGCGTGCGGCTGCGTGCCTGCGATCCCGGAGACCCGCGGCTACGTCGCGCGCATCCTCGGGCTGATGAACGGCGCCGGCGAGCCGATCGCCGGTGCCGCCGTGGGCCTGACGGTGCGCCTCGTGAGGTGACGCGCTGCGACGATTCGCTCCACGACCTAGGGCCCGAGCAGCCCCGGCACGTCCGCGATCGAGTCCACGAGCGCGGTCGGCTCCACGCCGGACGCGCGCACCGCGTCCTCGCGGTACTTGCCGGTGCGGACGAGCACGCCAGCGAGCCCGGCTCCGAGCGCGCCGCCGATATCGCTCTCGACGTCGTCACCGACCATCGCGGCCGCGGCCGGCTCCGCCGGGATGCCGGCGAGGATCGTCGCGAAGAACTCGCGGGCGGGCTTTCCGACGACGAGCGCGTCGCGGCGGGCCGCGTACTCCAGCGCCGCGACGAACGGACCGACGTCGAGCGAGAGCCCGTCCGGCGTCATCCAGAAGCGGTTCTTCTGCAGCGCGATCAGCACCGCCCCGTCCATCAACTGCCGGAACGCCCGGTTGAGCACCTCGTAGCCGAAGTCGGCGCCGAGGTCGCCGATCACGACGGCGTCGGCCCCGCTCCCCACCTCCTCCAGCTCGGCGAAGTCCTCCTTGACGTCCTCGTTCATGACGAGCGCGACGCGCCGGTAACCGTGCTCGCGGCACTGGCGGACCGCGAGCGCCGCGGGCGTGCTGAGCTCTGACGGGTCGAGTGAGAAGCCGAGCCGCTCGAGCCGCTCGAGGATCCGGCGGCGCGGCCGCGCGGTCGTGTTCGTCACGAACCGCAGCGCCAGCCCGCGCTCGCGCAGCTCGGCCACCGCCTCGCGCGCACCCGGCACCGGCTCGTCCTCGACGTACAGCACGCCGTCGAGGTCGAGCAGCAGCGCGCGGATCGCGCCGAGCGAGGCGTGCATGCCGTGGAGCATGCCAGCCGCGCCGCTGCCGATCGACGGATTGCGGCTACGCCGCCCAGGCGCGGGCCAGCTCGTCCGCCCGCTCGACGTCCGCCTCCAGCACGAACAGGCCGCGGTTGGGGACGGAGGCGCCGAGCTCGAGCAGCAGCGGCGTCAGGTGCACGTCGACCGCGAGCTTGTGGTCGGGCGCGGCGGCCAGCATCACCGGCACTGCGTCCACGCCGGCCAGCGCGTCGGGGCCGAGCCGGTCGAGGAAGGCCTTGAGCAGGCCGGTGTAGGTGCCCTTGTAGGTCGGCGTCGCGACGACGAGGACGTCCGCGCGGGTGACGGTGTTGAGGGCGTCGGCGACCTCGGGGTCGCCGGGCTCGAGCACCTGCGAACCGAGTGCGGCGAGGTCGACGACGTCGTGGTCGCCGGCCGAGAGGACCCGCGCGACGGAGTCGGCGACGCGATGCGTCCGCGAGGGCGTCCGCAGGTTCCCGACGAGCGCCACGACGCGCCGGACCGGCCGCGGCGTGCCGGCCGAGCTCACGATCGCCGTCATGCCGCCGCTCCGGCTCCGGCTCCCGCTCCCGCTCCCGCGAGCGCGCGGTCGCCGAGCAGCCCGCGCCGGCGCAGCACCGGCGCGACCCCCTCGCCGAAGCGGTACGCCTCCTCCAGGTGCGGATAGCCCGAGAGCACGAGCTCGTCGATGCCGAGCTCGTGGTACTCGGCGATCCGGTCGGCGACGTCCTCGTGGCTGCCGACGAGCGCGGTGCCGGCGCCGCCGCGCACGAGCCCGACGCCCGCCCACAGGCCCGGCGACACCTCGAGCCGGTCGGTCCGCCCGCCGTGCAGCGCGAGCATCCGCTGCTGACCGACCGAGCCCGGCCCGATGTCGAGGTCGATCCCCTCGAGCACGACCGCGTCGCCGAACCGCCGGCCGACGCCGCGCAGGCGCACGACCGGCTCGGCGGCGGCACGCGACGGATCGGCCCTGATCCCACCGTGCCCGGCGACCGCGCTCATCTCGCAGCCCTCACGTGATCGCGCTCATCCTGCCGCTCCCCGGTGCGCGCTCATGCCGCCGCCCCTCGCGCGCGCGCCCATCCTGCCGCCCCTCGCGATCGCGCTCATCCCCCCGCCCCCCGCGCGATCGCGTCGCCGCGCCAGCGCAGCGCGCGCCGCTCGAAGCCCCGCACGATCGCGTCGGTGAGCAGCCCGAGCACCGCGTAGGCGAGCAGCCCGACGACGACGATGTCGGTCCGCAGGAAGTCGCGCGCGTTGTTGATCATGTAGCCGAGCCCGGCGTCGGCGTTGATCTGCTCCGCGACGATCAACGCCAGCCAGGCGACACCGAGCGACTGCCGGAAGCCGACGAGCGCGCCCGGCATGGCGCCGGGGGCGATCACGTGGCGCGCCTGCTCGCGCCGGCTGAGCCGCAGCGTGTGCGCGACCTCGCGCAGGTCGGGGTCGATCCCCCGCAGTGCCGCGACGAGGTTGAGGTAGAGCGGGATCACGACGCCCAGCGCGACGAGCGCGATCTTCGGCGTCTCGCCGATCCCGAACCAGAGGATGAACAGCGGGATCAGGCCGAACAGCGGCAGCGTGCGCAGCATCTGCATCGGCGGGTCGACCAGCGCGTCACCGGCGCGCGTGAGCCCCGCGATCGTTCCGAGCACGACCGCCGCGGCCGTGCCGAGCGCCAGCCCGGCCATCGCGCGGCGCAGCGAGACGAGTAGCGCCTCGGGCAGATCGCCGGTCTCGATCAGGTCCCAGGCCGTCGAGAGGATCGCGGCCGGCGACTCGAGCGTCTTGGGATCGAGCACGCCCGTCGCGCTCGTGGCTTGCCAGAGCGCCAGCAGCGCGAGCGGGCTGATCCAGCGCGCGGCGGGCATGCGCCAGCCGAAGCGCCGCCGCGCGGGAGCCGCGAGGGTGGTGGGGAGGGCGGGGACCGCCATGCCGACACCAATACCACAAAGTCCATCGACTCAATCAACAAGCGCGCGGCGCACACGTCGGCGAGGCGCTGGCGTGATCGGACGGCGGGCATTGAGGGGAGAGGGTTCGGCCGGGCTGCATAACGTCGCATCCTGCTGCGCTCCGAGGCGCCATGCGACGTTCTTCATGACATATCTGCACAACGTCGCACGCGGCTGCGTTCGGGGCGTCCGTGCGACGTTCTCCATGCACTTCCGCCCCCGCACCGCCTCACCCACTCGAACCCTCCCTTCAATGCTGCTGTTGACGTTCGCCGAGTCCGCCCGAGCGCGTCGCGGTCGCGGGCGCGGCCGGACTACGCGGCAACGAGCACGGGCTCGTCGTCCACCAGCGCCTCCGGCGCCGGCGCCGCCGCGCCGAAGCGCGGCGAGATGAGGCACCACGCGGCGAGGGCGCCGACCGCGGCGAGCGCCGCTCCGGCCAGCATCGCGTCGTGCAACCCGTCGACGTACGCCTGCGGCGACCCGCCGCCGAACGCCGCCTGCGCGGGCACGAGCGCGCCGAGCGCCGCGACGCCGACCGCGATCCCGGCCTGCCGGAACGTGTCGTTCACGCCCGCCGCGACGCCGCTCTGCTCCGGCGGCACCGTGCCGAGCGCGACCGCGGTCAGCGCCGGGTTGAACAGCCCGGTGCCGATCAGCGCGACCATCATGCCCGGCAGCACGATCGTCCACGACGAGTCGACGCCCGCGAGCAGGAACAGCAGCATGCCGGCCGACACGAGCCCGAGCCCGCCGGCCACCATCAGCCGCGCGGACACCTTCGCGCCGAGCGCGCTCGTCGCGCCGCTCACGAACAGCATCGTGATCGTGCCCGGCAGGTAGACCAGCCCGGCCTCGATCGCCGACAGCCCGAGGATCTGCTGCAGGTAGAGCGTCGTGTACAGGAAGATCGCGAAGAACGACGCGGAGATCGCGAACGCCGCGATCTGCGCACCGGCGAACGACCCGTTGCGGAAGAACCGCAGCGGCAGCATCGGCTCCGCCACGCGCGCCTCGATCGCCACGAACGCGCCGAGCAGCGCAACCGCCGCGGCCGCCTCGCCGAGGATCAGCGCGCTGGTCCAGCCGTCCTCGTGCCCGCGCAGCAGCGCCAGCACGAGCAGGAACAGCCCGCCGGTCAGCGTGAGCTGGCCCGGCCAGTCGATCCCGCGCGCGGCGGGGTCGCGCGACTCCTGCACGTACGCCCGCGTCGCCGCGATGCACGCGATCCCGATCGGGAGGTTGATGAGGAAGATCCAGCGCCAGTCCAGCCCGCTGGTCAGCGCGCCGCCGACGAGCGGCCCGACGGCGAACGAGGCGCCGATCGTGGCGCCGTAGGCGGCGAGCGCCCCGGCGCGCCGGCGCGCGTCGGGATACGCGGTGGCGAGCAGCGCGAGCGAAACGGCGAACATGATCGCCGCGCCGACGCCCTGCACCGCCCGCATCGAGTTGAGCACCGCGATGTGACCCGCGACCGCGCAGCCGAGCGACGAGGCGGTGAAGACGCCGAGGCCGATCAGGAACAGGCGGCGGCGGCCGAGCCGGTCAGCGAGCGCGCCGGCGGTCAGGACCGTGGAGGCGAGCGCCAGCGTGTAGGCGTCGACGACCCACTGCAGGCCCGACAGGCCGGTGTCGAGGTCCTCGGCGATGCGCGAGAGGGCCGTGTTGACCACGGCGATGTCCAGCATGAGCATCGCGGTGGCCGCGCAGACCACCGCGAGCGTCCAGCGTTGGGTTCGCATTTCGGGAGCTCCTGTGACAGGACGAAGGGGACGGGGAGGAGCATCTCCTCCCCGTCCCCCCGGCACATCGGGGAACTCCCTCGTCAGCCCCTAGCGCGCGAACGTGGCCGCGGACTTCTTGAACTGCTTGAACGCCTTGCGCGGCGTGCCGTTCGGGTTCACGAGCCCGGCGTCGAAGCGGGCCGAGCGCTTGGCCCCGGTCCACTGGTAGTTGTAGAGCCGGGTGACGCGGCCCTTCATCCCCGCCTGGCGCGAGTCGTACTTGCTCACCAGCGAGAACATGTACTTCGTCGCGCGCGCCTGGCGGTTCTCCGAGCGCGGGTACGCCCTGCCGAACTTGAGGATCCCGCCGGTCTCCGTCAGCCACACCTGGCCCGGCGCGAGGCGCAGCAGATCGCGCGTGCCGGTGTTGCGGTTGCGGTTGACGTCGCCGTAGTTGTGCAGGCCCCAGATCTTCGCCTTGCCCTTGGCGTAGCGCTTGAACTGCGTGACCCAGCTCGACATGTTCGACTGGTCGAGCACGTCGGCCGCCACGATCTTGCACGAGCGGCAGAGGCTGCGGGCGGCGAGGAAGTACTGCGCCGCGCGCTTCGGGTTCTTGGCGACGGGCTGCGAGACGTGGTTGCCCTCGTTCCACGCGCCGTACGTCTTGACCCACGGATACAGCCGCTGGAACCGCTTGAACGAGGACTTGTACGCGCTCACGCTGGGGGCGCGGCACACCTTGCGCTTCGAGTACTTGCCGTTGTCGTAGCAACCGCGACGAGCCGTGAAGTGCACGAGCACGTCCGCGCCGGCGGCCTGCGCGCGCTTCATGTACGCGTCGACCTCGTTCTTCTGCCAGCCGACCTTGTACCAGTCGTAGGCCACGAGGTAGCGGATGCGCGTGATGTTCAGGGACTGGAAGTTCTTGTTGTCGAACATCGCCGCGTGCTGATCGGCGATCCCGACCGCGAAGTTCGCCTGCGCAGGGGCGGCGAAGGCGGCGCAGAGGATGAGCGCCGCGAGAGGGAGGAGTCGTCTATGCATGGTCATCGCAACCGACGATACCCGCGAGGGTTGCGGAACGGGCTGGGAAAATCCGCCCAGCGTGGTCCTAAGCTGGAGCTCAGGTGGCCATCGAGACTCCCCGGAAGGACAGGCTGGACGAGCAGCGGCGCGCGTTGCCCGACCAGCCCGGCGTGTACCTGTTCCGGGACGCCCGCGGGCGTGTGATCTACGTCGGGAAGGCGAAGTCGATCCGCAAGCGGGTCGCCTCGCACTTCGGCTCGCGCAGCGCGATGAGCGAGCTGATCGACCACATCGAGTCGCTCGTCGTCGCCACCGAGGCGGAGGCGCTGCTCACAGAGCAGAACTTCATCAAGCAGTACCGACCGCGGTTCAACATCCGGCTGCGCGACGACAAGTCGTACCCGTACATCGCGATGAGCCTGGACGAGGACTTCCCGCGCGTCTACTTCACGCGCGAGCGCCACCGGCGCGACCGCGTGTACTTCGGGCCGTACTCCAGCGCCAAGCGCGTGCGCGGCACGCTCGACCTGCTCGGCAAGATCTTCCTGTTCCGCTCCTGCGAGGGCGCCGAGCCCGGGCGCCGCTCCGGCTCGCCGTGCCTCGACTACTACATCAAGCGCTGCGGAGCCCCCTGCGTCGGCTACGTGAGCAAGGAGGAGTACCGCGCCGGGATCGACGGCGTGATCGCGTTCCTCTCCGGCCGCTTCCGGCAGATCGAGCGCGACCTCGAGCAGCGCATGTACTTCGCGGCCGGCGAGCAGGACTACGAGCAGGCGGCGGTCGAGCGCAACCGGCTGCAGTCGGTCCGGGCGCTGCTCGAGCGCCAGCGGGTCGCCACCGAGGGCGCCGGCACGTTCGACGCGGTCGCCGTGTCCCTCGACGGGATGGAGGCGAACGCGCAGGTCTTCCAGGTCCGCGACGGGGTGCTCTCCGACCGCCAGTCGTTCTACCTCGACAACCAGGGCGAGCAGCCGCCCGCGATCGTCGCGGAGGAGTTCCTGCTCCAGTACTACACGAGCGCGCTGGCGATCCCGTCGCTGATCGTCGTGCAGCAGGAGCTCGTCGAAGGATCCGAGCTCGAGGTGCTCGCCGAGCTGCTGGGCGAGCGCCGCGGCGGCGCGGTGGAGATCCGCGCGGCCGAGCGCGGCGGCAAGCGGCGGATCCTCGAGCTGGCCGAGCGCAACGCCCGGCTGGCGCTCGACCAGGAGAAGCTGAAGGCGGAGCGCCGGCGCCAGCAGCGCGTGGAGGCGCTGAGCGGGCTCCAGGCGGCGCTCAAGCTCGACGCGCTCCCGGTCCGGATCGAGTGCTTCGACATCTCGCACGTCGGCGGCACCCACACGGTGGCGTCGATGGTCGTGTTCGAGGGCGGCGCGCCGAAGAAGGCGGATTACCGCCGCTTCACCATCCGCTCACACGATGGCAACGACGACTTCGCTTCTATGAACGAGGTGCTTTCGCGCCGGTACGCGCAATGGGAGAAGCAGCACGAGCGGTCGCCGTACGACTCCGACCGCGATGCGTCGTTCGCCGCCCTGCCGAACGTCGTGGTGATCGACGGCGGTCCGGGGCAGCTCTCGGCCGGGCTCGACGCGATGCAGGGCTTCCGCGACCGCGGCGTCGCGGTCGTCTCGCTCGCCAAGCGGATCGAGGAGGTCTTCCTGCCCGGCGTGCGCGAGCCGCTGCGGATGAAGCACGACACGCCGGAGCTGCAGCTGCTCCAGCGCGTCCGCGACGAGGCGCACCGGTTCGCCATCACCCACCACCGGATCCGTCGCGACAAGGCGATGACCGAGTCGATCATGGACGACCTGCCGGGGATCGGCCCGAACCGCAAGCGCGCACTGCTGCGCCACTTCGGCTCGCCCGAGGCGGTGCTGGGCGCCACGCGGGAGCAGCTCGAGGCCGTGCCCGGGATGCCGGCCAAGATCGGTCGCGACCTCTACCACCATCTCAACAAGACGGGACGCTAGGAACCACACATGGGCCGCCTGACCGATCTCGTCGTGATCTCCGGCTTCTCCGGCGCCGGCAAGTCGTCGGCGATGAACGTGTTCGACGACGCCGGCTACTTCTGCGTCGACAACCTGCCGCCGGGCATGATCCGGTCGCTCGCGAGCCTGTTCCTGCACGAGGGGTCGAAGGTCGAGCGCGCGTGCGTGGTCTCCGACCTGCGGGCCGGCGACTACTTCGAGGAGATCGTCGCGGTGCTCGACGAGCTCGACGCGGAGCGCGCGTACACGCGCGTGCTCTTCCTCGAGGCCGACGAGGACACGCTGCTGAGCCGCTACAAGGAGACGCGCCGGCGCCACCCGCAGGCGCGCAACGGCAACGTCGCCGACGGCATCCATCGCGAGCAGGATCTGCTCGCGCCGATCCGCGAGCGCGCCGACACGGTCATCGATACGACGGGCTTGAGCGCGTCGGCGCTGCGCCGCAAGGTCGCGTCGGAGATGCTCGGGCCCGGCGAGCCGGGCAAGCTCGCGGTCACGTTCGGCTCGTTCGGGCACAAGCACGGACCCGCCCGCGACGCCGATCTCGTGCTCGACGTGCGCTTCCTCCCCAACCCGCACTGGGAGCCGGACCTGCGCCCGCTGACCGGGTTCGACCGCCGGATCGTGGACTACGTCGGCCGCGACGGGCGGTTGAAGGAGTTCTACGACCGCGTGCTGCCGCTGCTCGAGTACCTGCTGCCGCAGTACGTCGCCGAGGGCAAGGCGCACCTGGTCGTTGCGATCGGCTGCACCGGCGGGCGCCATCGCTCGGTGGTGATCGCGGAGGACCTCGCCGCGCACTTCCGCGACGACGGGCGCTTCTTCGTCGAGGTCCAGCACCGCGACGTCGATCGCGCCCCCGTTCGCGCCTAGCTACGCTTCCCGCCTCCCTCCCCGTCCGTCTCCTTTCAGGAAAGGGTTCGAATCGCCATGCCAGTACGCGTCGGGATCAACGGCTTCGGCCGCATCGGCCGCAACGTCTTCCGCGCCGCGCACGAGTCCGGCGCCGACGTCGAGATCGTCGCCGTCAACGACATCACGGACAACGAGACGCTCGCGCACCTGCTCAAGTACGACTCGGTCTACGGCCCGTTCCCGGGCACCGTGGCGGTCGGTGACGGCGCGCTCGTGATCGACGGCCGCGAGGTGCGCGCGCTCGAGGAGCGCGATCCTGCCGCGCTGCCGTGGCGCGACCTGGGCGTCGACGTGGTGATCGAGTCGACCGGCTTCTTCACCAAGCGCGCCGCCGCCGCCAAGCACCTCGAGGCCGGCGCGAAGAAGGTCATCATCTCCGCCCCCGCGACCAAGCCGGACGCGACCGTCGTGCTCGGCGTCAACTTCGACGACGCCTACGACGCGGACCGCCACGACGTCATCTCCAACGCGTCGTGCACCACGAACTGCCTCGCGCCGCTCGCCAAGGTGCTGCACGACTCGGTCGGGATCGAGCGCGGCCTGATGACGACGATCCACGCCTACACGGCCGACCAGCGCCTGCAGGACGCGCCGCACTCCGACCTGCGCCGCGCCCGCGCCGCGGCGGTCAACCTCGTGCCGGCGTCGACCGGCGCGGCCAAGGCGATCGGCCTGGTCCTCCCGGAGCTGAACGGCAAGCTGCACGGCTTCGCGGTGCGCGCGCCCGTCCCGACCGGCTCGCTCATCGACCTCACGTTCCAGGCGTCGCGCGAGACGTCGGCGGACGAGATCCGCGAGATCGTGCGCGGCAAGGCCGACACCGGCGCGCTCGAGGGCATCCTCGCCTACAACGACGACCCGATCGTCTCGTCCGACATCGTCAAGAACCCGTTCTCGTCGATCTTCGACGCCGACCTCACGTCGGTGCTCGAGGGCCAGTTGGTCAAGGTCGTGAGCTGGTACGACAACGAGTGGGGCTACTCCAATCGGTGCGTGGACCTGGCCCAGAAGGTGCTGGTGCGTGCGCACGCTTGAGGATCTCGATGTCGAGGGGAAGCGCGTCCTGGTCCGGGTGGACTTCAACGTCCCGCTCGAGTCCGGCCGCATCACCGACGACGCTCGGATCCGGGCGGCGCTGCCGACGCTGACGGAGTTGCGGGACAGGGGGGCGCGGCTGTTGCTGGCCGCGCACCTCGGCCGCCCGAAGGACCGCGAGCCGGAGTTCTCGCTCCGCCCGGTCGCGGAGCGGCTGGCCGAGCTGCTGGGCGAGGACGTCGCGCTGGCGCCGTCGCTCGACGACGTGCCCGACGGCGACGTCGTGATGCTCGAGAACGTGCGCTACGAGCCCGGCGAGACGAAGAACGACCCGGAGCTGGCGCGGCGCTACGCCGCGCTCGCCGGCGCGTTCGTCAACGACGCGTTCGGCGCCGCGCACCGCGCGCACGCGTCCACCGAGGCGGTCGCGCACCTGCTGCCGAGCGCAGCGGGCCGGCTGCTCGAGCGCGAGGTCACGACCCTGCACAGGATCCTCGAGGACCCGCGCCGCCCGCTGGTCGCCGTCGTCGGCGGCGCCAAGGTGACCGACAAGATCGGCGTGCTCCAGGCGTTCCTCCAGCGCGCCGACCGGATCCTGATCGGCGGCGCGATGTGCTTCCCGTTCTTCAAGGGACAGGGCCTCGCGGTCGGTGCGTCGCTCTGCGAGGAGGAAGGGCTGGAGCCCGCGCGGCGCGTGCTCGCCGCGGGCGGCGAGAAGCTGCGGCTCCCGACCGACCTCGTCGCCGGCCGCGCGTTCTCGGCGGACACCGAGGTCCGCGCGCTCGACGGCGTCGACGTGCCGGACGGCTGGATGGGCCTCGACGTCGGCCGCCGCACGGCCGCCGGGTACGCCGAGGTCATCCGCGACGCCGGCACCGTGTTCTGGAATGGCCCCATGGGCGCGTTCGAGCTGGAGCCGTTCGCGGCCGGCACGCGCACCGTGGCGGAAGCCGTGGCCGAGACCGACGCCGTCACGGTGGTCGGGGGCGGCGATTCGGCGGCGGCGCTGGCCCGGTTCGGGCTCGCCGACCGCGTCACCCACCTCTCCACGGGCGGCGGGGCCTCGTTGGAGCTGATCGAGGGCAAGCCCCTCCCTGGCGTGGAGGCCCTGTCATGAGCCGCACACCGTTCATCGCCGGCAACTGGAAGATGCACAAGACGGTCGCCGAGGCCGAGCAGTACATCCAGGCGCTGCTGCCGAAGGTCGCCGCCGTCGACGGCGTCGAGATCGTCGTCTGCCCGCCATACCTCGCGCTCCAGGCACTGGTCGACTCGGCGCGCGGATCGCAGGTCGGGATCTACGCGCAGAACATGCACCAGGCCGACCAGGGCGCGTTCACCGGCGAGATCTCCGCGCCGATGCTGTCGGAGATCGATGTGCACGGCGTGATCCTCGGCCACTCCGAGCGGCGCCAGTACTACAACGAGACCGACCGGGCGCTCCAGCTCAAGGTCCCGAGGGCGCTGGAGGCCGGGCTCACGCCGATCCTGTGCGTCGGCGAGACCGAGGAGGAGCGCGAGCGCGGTGACACCGAGCGCAAGCTGCGCTACCAGGTGCAGGAGGGGCTCGAGAAGGTGCCGATCGAGCGGCTGGCCGAGGTGGTCGTCGCCTACGAGCCCGTGTGGGCGATCGGCACCGGCCTCACCGCGACGCCCGAGCAGGCGCAGGACGCGATCGCGTTCGTGCGCGCGCTGGTCGGCAACCTCGACAAGGCGGCCGCGCAGCACGTGCGGATCCTCTACGGCGGCTCGTGCAAGCCCGACAACGCGGCCGAGCTGCTGGCGCTGCCCGACGTCGACGGCGCGCTGGTCGGCGGCGCGAGCCTCGATCCCGGCGACTTCGCCGCGATCGTGGAGGCCGCGACGGCGTGACCGTCCCGTCGGTCTGCCTCGTCGTGCTCGACGGCTGGGGGCTCGCACCCGACGGCCCGGGCAACGCGGTCGCGCTCGCCGACACGCCGGTGTTCGACCGGCTGTGGGCGGAGCGCCCGCACACGACGCTGACCGCGAAGGGCGAGGCGGTCGGGCTCCCCGCCGGGCAGATGGGCAACTCGGAGGTCGGCCACCTCAACCTCGGCGCGGGCGCGATCGTGCCGCAGGACCTCGTGCGGATCGACGCCGCGGTGGCCGACGGGACGCTGGGCGAGAACGAGACGCTGCGCGCCGCGCTGACCGGCGCCGAGCGCGTGCACCTGATCGGCCTGGTGTCGACCGGGGGCGTGCACTCGTCCGAGGAGCACCTCAAGGCCCTGATCCGGCTCGCCGCCGAGTGGAACGTGCCCGACCTCGTGATCCACGCGTTCACCGACGGGCGCGACACGTCGCCCACGTCGGGCGCGGCGTCGGTGGCCGGGATCGAGGCGGCCTGCCGCGAGCTCGGCACCGGCCGCGTCGGCTCGGTGATCGGCCGCTACTACGCGATGGACCGCGACCAGCGCTGGGAGCGCACCGAGCAGGCGGTCGCGCTGCTGACCGACGGCGTCGCCACGCACCACGCCGAGACCGGCGAGCAGGCGGTGAAGGACGCCTACGCGCGCGGGGAGACCGACGAGTTCATCACGGCCACGACCGTCGGCGAGGAGGGGCGGATCCGGCCCGGCGACGCGGTGCTCGCGTTCAACTTCCGCCCGGACCGCATGCGCCAGCTCACGACCAGGCTGAGCGAGGTCGTCGGCGATCGCTACACGACGCTGACGCAGTACGAGGAGGACTGGACGTTCCCGGTCGTGTTCCCGCCCCACCGGCCCGCGATCACGATCGCGCACGTGATCGCCGACGCGGGCCGCGCCCAGCTGCACGTGGCCGAGACCGAGAAGTACCCGCACGTGACCTACTTCTTCAACGGCGGCGAGGAGCACCCGTACCCCGGCGAGGTGCGCGAGCTGGCGCCGTCGCCGCGCGACGTCCCGACGTACGACCACAAGCCGGAGATGAGCGCGCGCGAGGCGACCGACGCCTTCCTGCGCCACTGGGGCGAGCAGGACTTCGCGTTCGCGATCATCAACTTCGCCAACGCCGACATGGTCGGGCACACGGGCGTGATCCCGGCGGCGGTGACGGCGGTCGAGACCGTCGACGAGTGCCTCGCGCGCATCGTCGACGCGGTGCACGGCACAGGCGGCGCGTGCATCGTGACGGCCGACCACGGCAACGCCGACCACATGCTCGAGCCCGACGGGTCGCCGAACACCGCGCACTCGCTGAACCCGGTGCCCTTCGTCGTCACGGTCGAGGACCGCGGGCTCGACCACGAGGGC
>DATHJG010000279.1:0-2341 GCA_035489875.1 Solirubrobacteraceae bacterium
CGGGCGCGCTCCTGGTGGCCGGCCTGCTGGTCATCGTCGCCGACTCGGTCATCGGACGGGGTGACGATCGGCCACCCGGACGGATCCTCTGGCGCGCCGACGGGACGCGGCCGATCTACGAGGAGTGGGCGTCCTATGCCACGGGGACGACGTGCTGGGAGCGCGACAACGCGCTGACGGAGCCCGGACGGGCGAGCACGCGCGCCTTCCCGACGTCGGAGGTGGCGCCGTCGGCAAGCCGGTCCTCGTACGCCTTCCATCTCGAGGACGGCGACGACTGCTCGGGCGAGCGGACGGAGCTGGGTCAGGGCAACCCGATCAAGCCGGGATTCGAGGGCCGGGTGTTCCGGCGCGGCGACACGGTCTGGATCGGCTACCAGTTCCTGATCACCCGCGACACGGCGCCCGTCTCGACGTGGCAATGCATCGGCCAGTTCAAGGCGGAGGGCGAGGGCGGGCCGGTGCTGTGCCCCGGCCTCAAGAACGATCGCCTCAGCCTCGAGCACACGGAGTCGACGAGACAGGAGAGCGTCGGGAGCGACACCCTGTGGCGGTCCCGTGCGCGGGTGGTCAAGAACCGCTGGATCAAGTTCCTCTTCCACATCAGGTTCGACGCGAACCCGGAGGCGGGCTTCGTGGAGTTCTGGGCGGACCTGGCCGACGGGCGCGGCATGCGCGCGCGGATCCCCCACAAGCGCGCATCCACCATGAAGATCGGCCGTGTGGCCTCGCGTCCGCCGGACGTCCACGCCCGAATCGGTATCTATCGCGACCGCGACGCCAGGGGCTCCGCCCGGGTGTACTTCGCCGGCTACACCGTGGGGACGACACGGGAGATCGTGGAGGCGACCGCCTTCGCGCCGTCCCCGCCGGACCCCGCGCAGACGCGGCGGTGACACGTCTCATGATCGTTGCCAGCATGCGAGCGACGGACCACGGGCCGCCCGCGTCGGGACATCAGGGGACGCGGCTGCGCGTGCTGACGCTGGTCGACAAGCTCAAGGTAGGCGGAGGCGCGGAGCGCGCGGCCGTCGCCTTGGCGACCCATCTTCCGCGCGACCGGTTCGACGTGACGGTCGCCACGACCCGTCCGAGCGGCGGGCCGCTGCTTGCGAGCCTGCGCGGGAGCCATGTGCGCTACATGACGCTCGATCGGCGTCATCGCTTCGACATGCTCGCCTTCCGACGGCTCTTCGCTGTCCTGCGCGAGGAGCGCATCGATGTGCTCCATGCCCACATGTTCGGCTCGAATGTCTGGGGCTCGATCTTCGGGCGGGTCGCGGGCGTGCCGGCCGTGATCGCCCACGAACACACCTGGTCCTACGAGGGCCAGCCGGTCCGGCGGTTCCTCGACGGGCGCGTGATCGGGCGCCTGGTCGACGCCTTCGTGTGCGTCTCGGAGCGCGACCGGGACCGGATGATCGAGCTCGAAGGCGTCCCCCCGGGGAAGATCGTGCTGCTGCCGAACCCGTACGTCCCCCGTCCGAGCGCGAACGGCGGCGACGCGCGCGCTCAGCTCGGCATCGAACCCCACGCGCCCCTCATCACCACGGTGACGGTGCTCCGGCCGCAGAAGGCGCTCGAGGTGCTGATCGACGCCTTCGCACAGGTCTCACGTTCGCTTCCTGACACCCGCCTGGTGATCGCCGGCAACGGCCCGCGTCGCGAGGCGCTCGAGCAGCACGCCCGCGACCTCGGCGTCTCCGACCGCGTCCGCTTTCCCGGCTGGTGGGACGACGTCAGCGGGCTCCTCAGGACGGCCGACGTCGCAGCGATGAGCTCGGACTACGAGGGATCGCCGTTGTTCGGGCTCGAGTGCATGGCCCACGGCATACCGCTTGTGAGCACCGACGTCGGAAACATCGGCACGGTGCTGGGCGAAGGCGTGACGCTCGTGCCACCGCGCGACGCGGCGGCGCTCGCCGCAGCCCTGGAGGGCCTGTTGCGCGACCCCGCGCGGCGCGCGGCCCAGGCCGCCGCCGCCGCCACGCGACTTTCGCGGTACCACATCGACAACGTCGCGCTGGAGTTCGGCGCGTTGTACGAGCGCATCGTCGCGGAGAACCGGCAACGCAGGAGGACGGAACGCTGACAGCGATGCGCTGCCCACCGCTCCATCCCGCATTACGCTGTCGCACGCACGGAAGCCCGCCAGGGAAGGTAGACGATGCCAGTGGATGATCGCGACGACGCCCAGCCGACACTCCGCCAGTACGTCGCGACGGTCAAGGAGCGCTGGTGGTTCGTCGCCACGGCCGTCGCGCTCTGTACGCTCGCGGCCGCGGCCTACGTGCTCACGGTCGACAAGCAGTACGAGGCGCACGCCGACATGCTCGTCACG
>DATHJG010000280.1:0-2662 GCA_035489875.1 Solirubrobacteraceae bacterium
GCAGCACGGCGCCGAGCGAGCGCTCGAGCCGACGCGCCGCCCGTCCGTCGAGCAGCGAGGTCGCCTCGTCGAGCACGAGCGTGTGCGGGTCGGCGAGGACGAGCCGCGCGAGGGCGAGCTCCTGCGCGTGCGGGGCGGAGAGGGTATGCCCGCCCGATCCGACCATCGTCGCCAGACCCTCGGGCAGCGCGTGCACCCAGTCGGACGCGCCCACCGCGGCCAGCGCGCTCTCGACCTCGGCATCCGTCGCCCCCACATCGCCCAGCCGGACGTTGTCGGCGACGGACCCGACGAACACGTGGTGCTCCTGCGTGACGAGGGCCACCTCACGGCGGAGATCCTCGAGCGGACGATCGACGAGCGGCACCCCGCCGATCGTCGCGGTGCCGGCGTCCGGGGCGTCGATGCCGGCGATGATGCGCGCCAGTGTGGACTTGCCGGCGCCGGAGGGTCCGACGATCGCGATCCGCTCCCCGCGCCGGAACGCGATCGAGACGCCGTGGAGCACCTCGGCGCCGCCCGGATAGGCGTACCGCACCCCGTCCAGCCGGATCTCCTCGTCGACCGGCACCGCGTCGGTGGGCGCGCGATCGGGAGGGGTTTCTCCCACGCCGATGATCCGGGACAGCGCCGCGGCACCGAGTTGCAGCTCATCGAGCCAGTTGATGAGGTTCTCGACAGGATTGATGAGCTGCATCGCGTAGATCGTGACGGCCGCGACCGCGCCCGCGGTGACGACCCCCTCGGCGGCGAGATACCCGCCCCACAGCAAGGAAGCGACCACCGGCAGCGCGAACGCGAAGCTGCCGACCGGCAGCAGCACCATCTTCAGCCGGATCACCCGCTTGCGCACCCGCCAGCTCGCGGCGAGCGAGTCCGCGACGGCTTTCATGCGCGGCCGGCCGAGGTGCAGGGCGTCGACCGTGCGGGCGCCGTCGACGGTCTCCGAGATCGCGTCGAAGATCACGCCGTACGAATCGCGCTCGGCCAGGTACGCCGGGCTCGCGCGCCGCAGGTACCACAGGGCGACGAGCACGACGACGGGGGATCCGACGAGCAGGGCGAGCGACATCGGGGGAGAGGTCAGCACCGCCGCCCCGAGCGTCAGAAGCACCGTGACCGACGACACGAGCACCTGCGGCGCCGCGAAACGCACGGTCGAGGACACCGCGTCGATGTCGCTGGTGGTGCGATTAAGCAGGTCGCCGGTTCCGGCGTGCTCGACGGCCGAGACCGGCAGGGCGAGCACCTGCTCGAGGAACTCCTCCCGCAGACCGGCGAAGATCTTCTCGCCCGCGACGATCGTGGTGCGGGTCGCGAACGTCACGAGCGCGGTCTGCGCGAGCAGGCTCGCCAGCATCCCGAGGGCGAACAGCGCGATGGTCTCGACGGTGGTCCCGGCGCGCAGTGCGTCGATCAGCCGGCCGAGCAACCATGGTCCGATGAGGCCGCCGATGGCCGCCCCGGCGTTGAGCAGCACGACGACGGCGAGCTCGCGACGGTACTGCCGCGCGAGCCGAAGGGCCATCGCGCGGACGCCGGCCCGGCTCGCGACCGGCAGCCTTGTCGTGCTCATCAGATGCCCTCGTCGCGCTGCACGATCGCCCGGTATCCGGCGCTGGACTCCATGAGCGCCGCGTGCGTGCCCGTTTCGACGACACGACCGCCGCGCACGAGCTGCACCTCGTCGGTGACGGCGAGCAGCAGCGGGCTGGACGTGAGCACGAGCGTCGATCGTCCGGCTCGCGCCGCGCGCAACCGGGAGGCGATGCGCGCCTCGGTGTGGGTGTCGACGGCGCCCGTGGGGTTCACGAGCACGAGCAGGTCTGCGTCGGTCAGGAGTGCCCGGGCGATCCCGAGCCGCTGGCGCTGGCCGCCCGAGAACGTGCGAGCCCGCTCGGTCACGGCCGTGTCGAGCCCGTCGGGCAGCGCGTCGAGCACGTCGGCGGCGGCCACCTCGTGCACGGCTTGGGCGATGCGCGCATCGTCGTGGGCACCCCGGCTGTCGAGCTGGTCGCGCAGGGTTCCGGTGAAGAAGAACGGTTCGGAGTCGGCGAGCACGATGCGAGACCGGAGTTCGTCGATCGCGATCCGGCGGGTCGGGATGCCGCCCCAGCGCACCGCTGCGTCCGTCGCGTCGTCGAAGCGCGCGATCCGCTCGGCGATGTCGGCGACCTCGCGCGGGTTGCCTCCGACGAGGCCCACGATCCGGCCCGGGTCGACCCGCACCCCGCTCGCCTCGTCCTCGATGACGCCCGGCAGCGTGGGTGCGGGGAGCGGATCCGGGTCGTGGGTGATGAGCGGCGGGACGGCGAGCACCTTCGTGATCCGACCCGCCCCCACCTGTGCCCGGGTGTACATCGACACGGCGCCGGCCATGAGCCGGATGGGCAGGATCAGGAATCCGGCATAGCCGTAGAACGAGACCAGCTCACCCGGTTGCAGCGAGCCGTCCCGCACGAACAGGGCGCCGATCCAGGTCAGCCCGACGACGAGCAGGCCGCCCACGAGCAGCTGCAGCCCCTCGACGGCGGCGAGCGGCCAGGCGACGCGTGCTCCCGCATCCCGTGTCTCGGCGGAGCGTTCCCGGTAGCGGGAGAGGAAAATCCCCTCCCCGCCGATGCCGCGCAGCACCCGGAGTCCGGTGACGGTGTCGGCCGCG
>DATHJG010000281.1:0-3501 GCA_035489875.1 Solirubrobacteraceae bacterium
TTCCACCCTCGGGCATCGAAAGTATCCGACTACCAGGACTTTCCTGAGATGGCGAGACCCGGACTCGAACCGGGGACGCCACGATTTTCACGCGCCGTTCCGTGTGCAGCTACGGCAGACGGCGCGCAAGCTGTGTGCGCGACTTGACGTCGAGCTTGCGGAACGCCTTGCGCAGGTGGTATTCGACCGTGCTTGGGCTGATGAACAGCTGAGCGGCGATCTCGCGGTTGGTGTTCCCCTGCGCCGCGAGGCGTGAGATCTGCAGCTCCTGCGGGGTCAGCTGGTCGATCGTCTCCGGGGTTCGCTTGCGGGCATGCTCGCCGGTCGCCTGCAACTCGAGCCGCGCGCGCTCGGCGAACGCCTCCGTCCCGAAGTCGGAGAAGAGGTCGTGGGCGACCCGCAGCTCCTTGCGCGCGTCCACACGCCGGCGTCGGCGTCGCAACCACTCGCCGTACAGCAGGTGGGCGCGGGCGAGGTCGACCGCCATACGTGATCGAGCGAGCCTGTCGGTTGCTTCTACGTAGAGGTCTTCGGCGTCCTGGCCGTCGAGGAGGAGCGCCCGCGAGCGTGCCGCGATCCCGAGCGCCCAGTCCGTGCCGCTCGCTGCGGTCGTGTCGACGAGGCGCCGGAGGGCATCGTCGGCCAGGCCGGGCGTGCCGGCTCGGGCAGCGGCCTCGATGAGCTCGACCATGCCCCAGTTCGAGGCGGCGAGGGCGTGCGGGTGCTCGGTGGCGCGAAGCGCGGCGGCCCGGGCGTCCTCGTAGCGGCCGAGGCCGTTGTAGAGGACCGCCTCGGCCCAATCGAGCATGGGGAGGCCGACGCCTTCGCCGCGATGCGTCACCTCCGCGCGGCTGTGCTCGATGAGATAGCCGGCCTCGGCCCGGTGGCCTCGAAGGACGAGGAGTCCCACGGCGCCGTACGGCGCGACCACAGTGTCCGATGCTTCGGTGGCTGTCTGGATCTCCTCCACCAGCGACGCCGCGGCCTTCAGCTCGCCCGCGAAGAGGTGGACGTAGACGCGCTGGGTGAGCGCGAGGGGGAGTTCGCCGAGGGCGCCCGTCTCCCGGGCGAGCTGGACGTGCCCTTCCGCGATCAGCTCCCATCGCGTGTCGTCCCAGAGGTGTATGGAGGACACGGTTGCCAGCCATTTCCAGCGCAGCCGCTCGGCCGCGGGCATGCGGGCGGCATCGAATGCCCTGTGCGCTTGCCGCAAGACCGGCACGGCAGCCTCGTAGCTCTCGCTGAACAGTGTCGCGAGGCCCTCGAGAAGCAGGTCGGGTGCGCGCGGCGCGTGCGGTGGGGCGGGGGCCGCTATGGCGGCTTGCGCCACCGCCAGCACTCCTGCGCCTGGTCCTGCCAGGCTTCCTGCGAACATCGCAGCCGACAGCGCCTCGAGATACGTCTCGCGCGCGAGGACTGGATCGAGCCCGCTCAGCCGCCGGGCGGCTTCGACGAGCAGCGGCGGCGCGTCGCGGCCGTGGGTGACGACGAACACCGTTTCGGCGCGGAGCAGGTCGACCTGGGCGCGCTGGAGCTCGCTCAAGCCAGCGGTCTCGGCCGTTGCGAGTAGTCGGAGCGTGTCGTCCACAGCGCCGGCCTGGAACTTCGTGCGCGCGGCGGCCAGGGCGCGCCGCGTGCGGTGCTCGGTATCGGGAGTCATCGCCGCAGCCCGCTCGAGAAAAGCCGCGGCAGCGGCGAAGCCGCCACGGGCCTGCGCTCGAGCCGCGGAGCGCTCGAGCTCCGCGGCGACGTCTTCATCGGGTCCGGGTTCAGCCTGGGCGCGGTGCCAGACGCGGCGATCGGGATCGGTCTCGGGATCGGTTGCCTCCGCCAGCGCGCGGTGGATCTCGCGGCGTTCCCTCAGCCCGGCCGCGCCGTAGACGGCCGAGCGAACGAGGGGGTGACGGAACACGACGCGGGGAGTGAGCGTCAACAGGTCTTCCGCTTGGACGGTCTCCGCCGCCATCTCAGGAATCCCCAGCCGCTTCGCCGCCCTCCAGACGAGCGCCGGATCGCCGACCGGGTCGGCCGCGGCCACGAGCAACAGGCGCCGCGCGTCATGCGGAAGCCTCGCCAGCCGGCGCGTGAAGCTCTCTTCGATGCTGGCCGACAACGGCACCGCCGCGGGCAGGCCGAAGCCGCCCGCGAGCTGCGCCGGCGTCAACCCGCGCGGCAGCTCGATGAGCGCGAGCGGATTCCCGCGCGTCTCGACGACGATCCGCTCCAGCACGGCGTCGTCCAGGCGGGCGGGCAGCACGGACTCCAACAGCGCCCGCGCGTCGCGATGCCCCAACGGCGTGACGTCAAGCTCCGGCAATCCCGCGGTCGTGTCGGCGAGCGTGCGGGCGGCGAACACCAGCGCGATCCGCTCGGCCAGCAGGCGGCGAGCCACGAAGGCGAGCGCGCGTGCCGATGCGCGATCGAGCCACTGCGCGTCATCGATGACGCCGAGGAGCGGCTGCTCCTCGGCGGTCTCCGACAACAGGCCAAGGACCGCCAGCCCCACGAGGAAGGGATTCGGCGACCGGCCCCCGCTGAGTCCGAACGCAACAGCGAGCGCGTCGCGCTGGGGCTGCGGGAGGCGCTGCATGAGCTCGAGGAAGGGCGAGCACAGGTTCTGAAGCGCCGCGAACGGCAGCTCCATCTCGCCCTCGACGCCGATGGTGCGGGCGACGCGGAACTCCAGGCCTGCCTCGACCGCGTACGCCAGCAGGGCCGTCTTGCCGACGCCCGGCTCTCCGTGCAGCACGAGGACGCCGCCGCTGCCGCTGCGCGCGGCCTGCAGAAGCCGGTCGAGCGCCTCACGCTCGCGGTGACGTCCCAGCAGGTGCGCTCCCGGCACGCGTAGCGCCTCGGCGCGCATGCGCCAAGCATGCCTGAACAGCACACTCGGGTGGCGGACTAAGGCATTCCGGGATGCGAGCGCGCAGCTCTGGACGCACGATGCGCCCATGAGCACATCCGACACGACAACCGAAGCATTCGCGAGCACGCGACCCGAGGCCGAGGATCTCCCCGACTACGCGCCGGTGCCCCGGTCCGCGCTGGGGCCCTCCCTCAACGAACAGGGCTACTACGTCGGCCGGGTCGAGCGCAACCTCTACTGGGTCACCGACGGCACCTACCAATCGGCCTTCCTGACGACCGCTGACGGCGTCGTCCTGCTCGACGCGCCACCCACCATCGGGCACAACATCCAACGCGCCGTCGATGAGATCGCCGCCGCCAACGGTGTGAGCAACAAGGTCACCCACCTCATCTACTCACACCACCACGCCGACCACGCCGGCGCATCGTCGCTGTTCGACGGCGACGTCGCCCGCATCGGACATGAGGAGACGCGCCACCTCCTGCTGCGCGACGACGACCCGGCGCGGCCCGCGCCCGAGGAGACCTTCGGAGACCGCCGCACCCTCGAGATCGGCGGCGAGCGGATCGAGCTGGCCTGGCACGGCTCCAACCACTCGCCCGACAACATCTACATCCACCTGCCCGACCACG
>DATHJG010000282.1:0-3478 GCA_035489875.1 Solirubrobacteraceae bacterium
CCGGTCGTGTACATGGCATACGGCACCGTGTGCGCCGAGTCCTCGTCGTACCACGGGTCGTCGAAGAACTCATAGATCCCACCGCTGTTCTTCAGCACCCCGCGATCGAGCGGCCGCAGCAGGGCGAGCCGGTTGAGCCGGTTGACGTAGTCCGCGGTCGGGAAGATCAGGTCATACCGGTTGCCCGACCGCAACTTGGCCATCATGCCCGACATCGAGTCGAAGTTCGACACGGTCACCTTCACGCCGTACTGCTTCGCGAACCGGCGGATCACCTTCGGGTTCATGTAGTCGGCCCAGTTGAAGATCAGCAGGTCGCCGTCGACCTTCGGCGGGACGACCTTCTGCGCCACCTGCTTCGGCGCGCTCTGCGGCCCGACGCCGCAACCGGCCCCGAACAGCGAGGCGCCGAGCGCCAGGCCGGCTCCTCCCTGCAGGAACTCGCGTCTGCGGATACCCTCCGTCATCAGGTGTCTCCCCTCGGTCCGAACGCCGTCACCTCGATGCCCAGCTCCTCGGCCAGCCCCTCCACGACCAGCCGTCGCGCGCGACAGCGTCATCGCAATCCTGGGGCAATAATGGCACAACTGTACCGGACAGTTGCCTCGGGCGCAAAACGTTCCTGTTTCGCCGCCGGCGCGATCCGGGGGGCTCCTGCTTGATGCAGGCAAGCGGCTGCGCCCTCGCGCAGACTGACCGTCCCGTACAAGTGTCCAACAGATCCGGTATGCTCGCCGCGGAATGAAGGGCGAGACCAAACCGCCACCCTCATTGGCGAGCGCCCTGCAGCAGCGCCCAACGGCGGGATACACGCTGCCTGCGACGTGGTATTCGAGTTCCGAGATCCCGCCAACACGCCCTCGCTAGCGATTCGCACCCATGAGCGACTACGCAGTTGTCGACCCGGCCACGGGCGAGACGATCAAGACCTATCCGACGATCACGGACGACGAGCTCGACGCCGCGGTCGGGCGGGCTCACGCGGCGCACCGCGGCTGGGGTAGGGAGACCGGCGTCGAGGATCGCGCGGCGGCCATCCGCCGTGTCGGCGAGTTGCACGCCGAGCGGCGCCGCGAGCTCGCGGAGATCATCTGCCGTGAGATGGGCAAGCCGATCGCGCAAGCGCTCGGAGAGGTCGACTTCGCCGCCGCCATCTACGAGTACTACGCCGACAATGGCGTTCAGCTGATGGCGGACGAGCCGATCGACCTGCTCGAGGGCGACGGCTCGGCCCTGATCCGGCGCAGCTCCCTTGGCGTGCTGCTGGGGATCATGCCCTGGAACTATCCGTACTACCAGGTGGCCCGCTTTGCGGGACCGAATCTGCTGATCGGCAACACGATCCTGCTCAAGCACGCGCCCCAGTGCCCGCAGTCGGCCGAGGCGATGGAGCGGATGTTCCACGAGGCCGGCGTCCCTGCCGACGCCTACATCAACATCTACGCGACCAACGACCAGATCGCGAACGTGATCGCCGATCCGCGCGTCCAGGGCGTGTCGCTCACCGGCTCCGGTCGCGCGGGTGCGGCTGTGGCGGAGGTGGCCGGCCGCAACTTGAAGAAGGTGGTGCTCGAGCTCGGTGGCTCGGATCCCTTCGTGCTGCTGGGCGCCAGCGACCTCGACGAGGTCGTCGAGGCGGCCGTGGACGGGCGTCTCGAGAACGCCGGCCAGTCATGCAACGCCGCGAAGCGGTTCATCGTGGTCGACGACCTCTACGACTCGTTCCTCGAGAAGTTCACCGAAGCGCTGCGCAAGATCGAGCCGAGTGACCCGAAGTCCGAGGACACCACCCTCGGTCCGCTGTCGTCGAGCACGGCCACGAAGCGGCTCGCCGAGCAGGTCGAGCGTGCGGTCGACCAGGGAGCGACGCTGGTCGCGGGCGGCGAGCACGACGGCAACTTCTTCAAGACGACCGTCCTGACGGGCGTCACCAAGGACAACGACGCGTACACCGAGGAGTTCTTCGGTCCGGTGGCGTTGGTCTACAGCGTCAACTCGGAGGACGAGGCCGTCGAGCTGGCCAACGACACTCCTTACGGGCTCGGCTCGTACGTGTTCAGCGAGGATCAGGAGCAGGCGTTCCGCGTGGCCGATCGCATCGAGGCCGGCATGGTGTTCGTGAACGCGGTCGGGGCCGACGGTGTCGAGCTGCCGTTCGGCGGCGTCAAGAACTCGGGCTTCGGCCGCGAGCTGGGCAGGCTCGGCGCCGACGAGTTCGTCAACAAGAAGCTGATCCGCGTGAGCGGCTGCTAGCAGCGCAGCTCCAGCACGACCTTCCCGGTGGCGCGGCGCTCGTCGAGCAGCTCGAGCGCGTCGGCGGCCCGGTCCAGCGGGAACCGGCCCCCCACGATCGGGCGCACGAAGCCCTCGTCGATCAGGCGGCTGATCGTCTCGCCGATCTCCAGTTCGAGGTCCGGGCTGCCCAGCGCGGGCGTGTCCCAGCTGGCGCCCACGACCTCGGTGTTGTGGAACAGCAGGCGGTTGACCTTGACCACGGGGATCGAGCCGCCGGTGAAGCCGACGACCACGACCCGGCCGCCCGCGCGCAGTGAGCGCAGGCTGTCGGTGAAGCGGTCGCCGCCGACGGGGTCGATCACCACGTCCACGCCGCCGCCGGACAGCTGCTTGGCCTCGTTCTTCCAGGCGCCGTCGGAGCGCACGACCTCGTCCGCGCCGGCGTCGCGCGCGACCTGCTCCTTCTCGTCGCTCGACACCACGGCGATCGTGCGCGCGCCGAGGCCCTTGGCCACCTGCAGCGTCGCGGTGCCGACGCCGCCGGCGGCGCCGTGCACGAGCACGGTCTCGCCCTCGGCCAGGCGTCCGCGCAGCTTCAGCGCGAAGTAGGCCGTGTGGTAGTTCATGACCAGGCTCGCGCCCTGGGCGAAGTCGAGCTCGTCCGAGAGTGGGAACGTCAGGAACGCCGGCGCCACGGCCACCTCGGCGAAGCCGCCCGCCTCGCAGTAGGCCGCCACCCGATCGCCAGCGGCCAGCCCGGACCCCTCCGGCGCGCTGCGAACCACGCCGGCGATGTCCGAGCCCGGCACGAATGGCAGGTCGGGCTTGTCCTGGTACTCGCCCCGCGTCTGCAGCAGCTCGGGGTAGGCCACGCCCGCCGCGTGCACGTCGATCAGCACGCCGGAGCCCGGCGTGAGCGGGTGGTCCGCGGGCGGGTCGGGCAGGTCCGCGATCGACAGCGCCGACCGCGGACCGCTCAACTCCGTGATCTGAAGCGCCTTCACGAAGCGCAGCCGACTACTTGATGAACACCAGGTCGTCCGGCGCTGCGGCGAGTACTCGGGCCGGTCGATCGGCTGTGCGGGCGTCGCCAGCCAGGACGACCACCGCCCGACGCGGCCATAGGGGAGCAGCCAGCCGGCGGGCACCTTGAGAGGCGCTCCGCCGGCCGAGGGAGAAGTGCTGCTCGCCGGGCGGTCGGTGTGGCGACCGCGGCGTTGTGACGCGAGGTGCGCTTCACGGG
>DATHJG010000283.1:0-2914 GCA_035489875.1 Solirubrobacteraceae bacterium
CGTGCCGGGCACGGCGCACGTCAGGCGCGTGGCGGTGACGCTGCCGCCGGGCGCGACGATCAGCCCGTCGGCGGGGAACCGCCTGCAGGCGTGCACGGACGCCCAGCTGGCGGCGGGGACGCACGACCCGGTCGGCTGTCCGGCCGGCTCGCGCGTCGGCGCGGTCTCGATCACGAGCCCGCTGGTGCCCGAGCCGCTCACCGGCGCCGTCTACGCCGGCGAGCCACAGCCGGGCAACCGCTACCGCCTCTTCCTCGTCGCCGACGGCCGCGGCGTGACCGTGCGCCTGAAGGGAAGCGTGCGCCCCGATCCCGCCACCGGGCAGCTCACCACCGTGTTCGACGACAACCCGCAGCTCCCGTTCACCGCGCTGGACATCGCGCTCGACGGCGGTCCGCACGCGGTCATCGCCGCGCCGCAGGGCTGCGGCGCCGCCGGCGGCGCCGTGGCCTACGACCCGTGGTCCGGCACCACGCCGGTCGGCGCGCCCGCCTCGATCGAGGTCAACGGCTGCGACGGGCAGGCGTTCGCGCCCGGCTTCGGCGCTTCGCTGTCCTCGGCGAAGGCGCGCGCGTCCGGCGCGTTCACGGCGAGCATCTCCCGCCCCGACGGGCAGCAGTTCCTGTCCGGCGTCCGCGTCGCGCTGCCGCCGGGGCTGCTCGCCACGCTGAAGGGCGTGCCGCGCTGCGGCGAGGCCGCCGCCGCTGCGGGCGCGTGCCCGGCCGCGAGCCGGATCGGCACCGCGACGACGCGGTCGGGTCCCGGCCCGGACCCGCTCGCACTGTCCGGGCCGGCGTACCTGACCGGCCCGTACCGCGGGGCGCCGTTCGGCATGGTGACGGTGATCCACGCGGTCGCCGGTCCGTACGACCTCGGCACCGTCGTCGTGCGCCAGGCGCTGCACATCGATCCGACCGACGCGCACGTGACCGTCGAGAGCGATCCGCTGCCGCAGATCCTCGAGGGCGTCCCGCTGCGGCTGCGCGAGGTGTCGCTCTCGGTCGACCGTCCGGGCTTCATGCTCAACCCGACGGCGTGCGCGCCGGGACGGGTCGGCGCCGACCTGACGTCCGCGGTCGGCACGGCGGCGTCCGGCGCGGCGGAGCTGGCGTTCACCGGCTGCGACGCGCTCGCGTTCGCCCCCAAGCTCCAGGTGCGGCTGACGGGGAAGCGGCGCGACCTGCGCGTCGGCAAGCACCCCGGCGTCGCCGCGCGGCTGACCCAGCGCGCGGGGCAGGCGAACATCAGGCAGGTCGCGGTCACGCTGCCCAAGTCGCTCGCGCTCGACCCGGACAACGCGCAGGCGCTGTGCGAGTACGCGGAGGCGATCAAGGTCGATCCGAACTGCCCGCGCACGTCGATCGTCGGCTCCGCGACGGCCGTCACGCCGATCCTGGACCAGCCGCTGAAGGGACCGGTGTACTTCGCCAAGAACGTGCGCGTGTCGAGCAGCGGGCGGACGATCCGGACGCTGCCGATGCTCGTGGTCCCGCTGCGCGGCGAGGGCGTCAAGCTCAACCTCCGCGGGACGACCGCGGTGTCGCCGACCAGCCGGCTGGTCACCACGTTCGCGACGGTCCCGGACGCGCCCGTCACGCGCTTCGACCTGGCGATCAAGGGCGGCAAGCGCGGGATCCTCGTCGCCTCCCACAAGGTCTGCGCGCGCTCACGCGTGGCGCAGCTCGCGCTCGACGCGCACAGCGGCAAGCGGCTTCGCAAGGCGCCCAAGCTGCCGGCGGCGTGCAAGAAGAAGAAGGCCGCCCGGAAGCAGAAGTAGCGCGCCGGCGGCGTGCATGATCACGTCGTCGCGGCCGGGACCTTCAGCTGCGTGATCCGGACCGCGTTGCCGAACGGGTCGCGCAGCCCGCAGTCGATGCCGTACGAGCGCTCCGTCGGCTCCTCGGTGAACTCGACGCCCTTGGCCAGCAGCTCGTCGTACGTCTTGCGGACGTCGTCGGTGGCGAAGCCGATCCAGCCGCCGGTCGCACCCTTCGTGACCAGCTCGCGGACCTGCTCCGCCGTCCCGTCGTCCATCGCCGGCGGGCCGGGCGCCTCGAGCAGGATCTCGCGGTCGGGCTGACCCGGGAGCTGCACGGTCAGCCAGCGCATGAAGCCGAGGTCGACGTCGTTGGCGACCTCGAGCCCGAGCTTGCCGACGTAGAAGTCGAGCGCCTGGTCCTGGTCGAGCACGAAGAGGGCTGAGAGCCTGATGTTGTTGAGCATGCGCCGAAGCTACTCGGCGTCCGACGCGCTCGCTTCTCCGAAACTGCTCGGTCGCATCCACGCCCGCGCGAAGCAGTTCGGCACGACGGACCTGACGACGCCGCGGTTGCGGTACCGCGTCGGCGACTCGCCCACGATCTCGCGGAACGTGCGGCTGAACGTGCCGAGGCTCGCGAAGCCGACGTCGAGACAGATCTCGGTCACGCTCCGGTCGGTCTGGCGCAGCAGGAACATCGCGCGCTCGACGCGGCGGCGCTGGAGGTAGCGATGCGGCGTCTCTCCGAACGTCGCGCGGAACGTGCGGATGAAGTGCGCCTCGGACGCGTGGGAGATCCGCGCGAGCGCCGGCACGTCGAGCGGCTGGGCGTACGCCCGGTCCATCGCGTCGCGTGCGCGGAGCAGGCGGCGGTTCTGCTCCTCGACGGCCCGGCTCATGCGTCGGATCACATCACGGATCGTTCACCCGGGGACGGGGCGCGGGACCGTAGCGTCCGGTGCTGCCGTCCCGTCGTCCTGAAGGAGATCCGCGTGCCGTCCCGCGTCCTCGTCTGCCTGTTGCTCGCCGTCCTCGCCCTCGGCGCGGTGAGCGTGCCCGCCCAGGCTGACGACCGGCAGTTCGACCTCCAAGCGCATCGCGGCGGGCTCGGGCTGACCACCGAGAGCACGCTCGAGGGCTTCGCGAACGCGCTCG
>DATHJG010000284.1:0-2091 GCA_035489875.1 Solirubrobacteraceae bacterium
GAGGAGCACGGTCGGCGTCGGGGCCCATAACCGGAACCCGTAGAGCACGGTCAGGGTCACCCAGATGAGATGGAACGGGATCGCCTGCCACGTGGGCACGGCGAGCATCAGCCCGACGTTCACGAACGCGAAGGCGGCCCACGCGACCTCGGGCCAGTGGTCACGCCAGGTGGAACGTGTAGCCCACATTGCGCAGGGTCTCGATCGTGCCGCCGCCCAGCTTGCGCCGGAGACGGCGCACGTAGACGTCGACGACGTTGGTGCCGGGATCGAACGTGCAATCCCACACTCCTGCGAGCAGCTGCGCGCGCGAGCAGACCGTGCCGGCGCGCCGCATCAGGTACGCCAGCAGCTCGAACTCGCGCCCGGAGAGCGGCACGCGGTCGCCGTCCAGCTCCGCGTCCTGCCGCTGCAGGTCCAGCGTCACGTCGCCGACGCGCAGGAAGCGGTCGGAGGCCGGAGCGTCCGATTCGCGCAGCCGCGCTCGCACGCGGGCGAGCAGCTCGGCGAGCGCGAACGGCTTCGTCATGTAGTCGTTCGCTCCGAGCTCGAGGCAGCGCACCTTCGACTCGACGTCGGACATGGCGGAGAGGACCAGGACGGGCAGCTCCGGTCGGACTCCCCTGATCGCGCGCAGCGTTGCGATGCCGCTGATGCCGGGCAGCGCGAGATCGAGCACGATGAGCTGGAAGCGCCCGGTCGAAGCCAGCTCGAGGCCGTGCTCGCCGTCCGCCGCGCTGCCGACGGCGAAGCCGTGACCTGCGAGCGCGCACGAGATGAAGCGCAGGATGTACGGCTCGTCGTCGATGAGCAGGATCGCGGGTTGCGCTCCGACCTCGGGGCGCTTCCGAACTGCCGTCACATCGACCGGCACCGGCATCCTCCTCCCGTCGAGCGGGGGACCGGAAGGCTTCGTCCAGAAGCCCACGTTCGATCCTCTGCCTGTCGCCGACCGCCTGTCAAGGTGAGAAACCTCACCCACTGAGGGGGATGCCGCATCCCCCCTGCACGCGTTCAGGCGGCCGTCAGGTGACCGCGGCCATCCTCCCGCGATGCAAACCACCACGCTCGGCAGGATGCTCAACAAGGTCCCAGAGGTCACGATCTTCTTCTGGGTCATCAAGATCCTGGCCACCACGGTCGGCGAGACCGCGGCCGATTACCTGAACACGAACCTCGGCCTGGGCCTGACCGGCACGTCGGTCGTCATGACGGTGGTCCTGGTGGCCGGGCTGGTCGTCCAGTTCGGGCTCCGGCGCTACGTGCCGCCGGTGTACTGGCTCGCGGTCGTGCTGATCAGCGTGGTCGGGACGCTCATCTCCGACAACCTGGTCGACAACTTCGGCGTCAGCCTCTGGACGACGACGATCGGGTTCTCGCTCGCGCTCGCCGTGACGTTCGCGGTCTGGTACGCGAAGGAGCGGACGCTGTCGATCCACACCATCTACACGTCGCGGCGCGAGGCGTTCTACTGGGCCGCGGTGCTGTTCACGTTCGCCCTCGGCACGTCGGCCGGCGACCTGGTCGCCGAGCGCGCGGGGCTTGGCTACGGGACGTCGGCGCTGATCTTCGGCGCGGCGATCGGCGTCGTGGCGCTGGCGCACGACCGCCTCCGCCTGGACGCGATCCTCGCGTTCTGGATCGCGTACGTGCTCACCCGCCCGCTCGGCGCGTCGATCGGCGACTACCTCTCGCAGCCGCGCGACGCGGGCGGTCTGGCCCTCGGCACGACCGGCACCAGCGCGATCTTCCTGGTCACGATCGCCGTCGTCGTGCTCTACCTCACGATCACGAAGCGGGACCAGACGGACCACCGCGGGGACCCGCTCCCGGCGGGGGCGCCGGCCTGAGTCAGCGCGGGAGCCGCAACAGGAAGCGTCCCCCGGGCCCGGGCTCGGCGGCCACGTCGCCGCCCGCGCTGCGCGCGAGCCGGCGCGCGAGCGGCAGCCCGAGCCCGGCGCCCGGGCTGCCGGCGGCCCGGTGCCCGGGCTCGAACGCGCGCTCCAGCTCCGGCTCGGCGAGCCCGGCGCCGTCGTCGATCACGGACACCACGGCGCTCGTGCCGCGATCCTCGACGCGCACGTCGACGCG
>DATHJG010000285.1:0-5145 GCA_035489875.1 Solirubrobacteraceae bacterium
CGTCGGCGTGGTTGGCGGCGTCGGCGAACGGCGGGCATTGAGGGAGAGGGTTCGGTCGGGGTCGGCGGGAGCGACGAAAACGTCGAGATCGAGCGGGTCGCCAGCACTCGCTCGACGTTTTCATCGCTCCACGACGAAAACGTCGAGTGGGACCCGCGATCGCGGCTGAACTCGACGTTCTCGTCATCGCGCCCGCAAACGTCGAAATTCCCGCCGAGGCGCGACCTCGCCCGACGTTCTGCCGCCACCCGCTCCCTCAATGCCAGCCGTTGACGTTCGCCGGCGTCACCTGCCGCGCGAGCGCGAGCGCGAGCGGGAGCGCGAGCGCGAGCGGGAGCGCACCGTCAGCGGCACCGCCGACGTCCGCGTCACCCCCTGCCCGTCGCGCGCGGCCGCGTAGACCGTCATCCGGATCCGGTGACGCTTCCGTACCGCGGCGCGCGCAGTGCGCGTGAGCCGCATCCGCACGTGGCGCGTCGTGCCGGGCGCGAGCCCCACCGGCGCCATGCCGACGCGGACCGGCTTCCCGCGGCGCTCGAGCGCGCCGACGAGCGTCACCACGCCGGTGCAGCGGCCGACGGTCGCGTCGACGCAGGCGAGCCGGAGCGCCACCCGGCCCTTGCGGCCGACGGTCGCCTTCCCGGTGAGCATGCGCACGCCCGCGAACGGCTTCCGTCCGCGCCGCGGCGGCGGAGCGCCCGGGGCGAGGACGGTGAGCCCGACGTTGTCGAAGTACGCGTCGGAGTAGGCGCCGGTCGCGAGGCGCGCCTGCAGCGTGACCTCGATCTCCCGCGCGAGCCGCGGCACGGCGACCGTGCGCGAGCGCGGCACGAGCGTGGTGGCGTTCGCGCGGTCGGCCGCGGACGGGGTGTCGAGCTCGGCCGCCGAGAGCGTCCGGCCGGCGGGGTCGAGGAACTCGACCCGCATGGCGCCGCTGTCGGCGTCGCTGCGGTATCCGCCGAACAGCCCGGAGAGCGAGGCGGTCGCCTCGCCGAGGTCGATCTCCGGCGCGAGCCGGGTGACGACGACCTTCTGGCCGGCGCTGCCGGCGACGCCCGAGCTCCCGGCCGGCTGCGCGCCGCCCGCGAAGAACGCGCCGCCCGCCCCGAGCGCGAAGCCCGCCGCCGTCGACGGGAACGGGAACGCGCCGTAGCGCTCGCGCGCGAAGCCGCCGTTCAGCGTCCACGCGCCGCCGTCCTCGGCGCCCGGGTCGCGGAGCAGGTTGTCGGGCGGGAGCGGCACCGCCGGCGGGGCGAGCTCGAACGCGCCGGGATCGCGGGTCGCGGCGCCGTCGCCGTTGCCGTCGGCGATCCGGGCGAGGCCGGTGCGATCCTCCGGCCAGTCGGTGTCGGCCAGCGGGTCGGGCGAGCCGGCGTCGACGAGCGGCGACCCCGCGGCGAGCCTCGCGCCGCCCGGCGCGAAGCCCGGCTCGACCTCGCGGTCGCCCGCGCCCGGCGCATGGCCTGGCACCGCGCGGTAGTCGGAGTGGTCGGTCACCACGGCTCCCGGCCCCGCGAAGCCGACCCCCGGCAGGCCCCAGAGGATGCTGTCGCGGACGCGCGCCGTCGAGTTGGGGCACGCGGTCGTGACCACGGCAGCCGGCCGGCCGACGAGCGTGACGTGCCGCGCCTGCAAGGTGGTGCCGCAGCCGACGCTCAGGCCCGGCCCGCCGGTGAGGTCGAGCAGGACGGTCTCGAGCCGCGGCGTCCCCGCGACCGCGTGCACGCCGTCGGCGCCGCGCACGGTGGCCGAGCGCAGGATCGCGCTGCCGTGCAGTTCGGCGACGCCCTCGACGTCCACTCTCGACGCCGACCCGGACAGCTCGAGGCCGTTGACCGTCGCCCCGCTCAGCTCCGCGCCGGCGGCCGAGAGCGTCAGGCCGCCGCGCAGCACCGTGACGTCCTCGCCGGAGCCGACCACCGTGACCGCGCGGTCACTGGCGAGCGCAGCCATCGGGCTGACCGCGCCGAGCTCGATCCGGTCGCCGTCGCTCCTCGCATCGGCGAACGCCTGCGTGGCCGTCGCCCGCTGCTCGCACCCGGCGCGCTCGACGCCGACGCAGTACGTCGTGGCCGCAGCCGGCGCCGCGGCGACGAGGCCGACCGCGACGACGACGCCCGCCGGCACGAGACGTGCAACGCCCCTCGATCTCGACGGGCGCGGCGGCTGACGGCCGGCACGCCGGCGGTCAAGCCCCGGCAGGTCCGACTTCCACACCGCTCGAAGGCTATGCCCGCGCGGCGCCCGCGTCCACCGCGAGCGGCGGGCCGGCTCTGCGGACGGCGCCGTGGTCGCCCAGCGCGGCCAGCGCGTCGGCGGCGCGGCCCGCGCCCGGCACGCTCAGGTCCGGCGCCAGCTCGAGCAGCGGGACGAGCACGAAGCGACGACTCGTCACCTGCTCGTGGGGGAGCGAGAGTCGGTCGGAGCGGTAGGTCTCGTCGCCGAGCAGTAGGACGTCGACGTCGATCGGCCGCGGCCCGTGGCGGATCCCGCCGGCCCGGCGGCCCAACTCGCGCTCGACCGCCTTGCAGGCGTCGAGCAGCGCCTCGGGCTCGAGCGCCGTCCGGACCCGGATGCAGCCGTTGAGGAAGTCGGGCTGGTCGAGCACCTCGCCGACCGGCTCGGTGTCGTACACCGACGACGCGGCGAGCACGTCGACGCCATGCGCCGGCAGCGCGTCGACCGCTGCCTGCAGGTTCGCGCGCCGGTCGCCGACGTTCGAGCCCAGCCCGAGGTAGCCCTCGCGGCTCACGCCGGCAGCTCCCGTACCAGGGCGAGCTGCCGCGACTGCGCGATCAACTCCCCGCCCGGCGTCCACAGCTCGCCGTCCTCCTCCCACGTTCCGCCGACCGCGAGCCGCGTGGTGAAGCGGCCGAGCACGTAGTCGTCCGCCGCCATGCCGGCGGGCGGGAGCGGGCGGCGGATGTGGATCGTGAGGTCGAGCGTCGGGGCGCCCACGAACCGGCCCAGCGCGACGAACGCCGCCGGCGCCCATGCGTCCGTCATCGCCGCGACCAGCGGCGCATCCAGCAGCCGGGGCTCGCGCGTGCGGATCCAGCCGCCCGATCCGGGCGCGTCGCCGTTCTGCCCGACGGCCCAGCGCATGTCGTAGTTGCGCATGAACGCCGGCACGTTCGCCTGCTCGGGCGCGAACGACTGCGTCTCGGCAAGCGGGGTCGCCTCCGGCATCGATGTCGCGTCCCATGCCGCGCCCTCGTCCGGCAGCTCGCCCAGCGTCGCGATCGCCAGCGTCATCGGCGCGCCGTCCTGCTCGATCCGGATCGACACCGCCGAGTACGTCCTCCCCTCGCGCTCCAGCGTCGCCGCGACGTCGATCGGCCCGACGGCGGGCGCGGCGACGAAGTGCAGCGACAGCGACCGCAGCGGACGCGCGGACGCCGCCTCGGCCGCCCGGGCGGCGAGCGCCGCGAGGTACCCGCCGTTCGGCCCGCGCCCGACGAACCAGTGCTCGGGCGCCCACGCGCGCCAGCTCCCGGGCTCGACTTCCTCGAGCGCGGTATCGGCGTCGAACGAGCATGTAACGTCGCCGGGAGATCCGAGCTTGCGAGGATCGGACGGCGAAACCGATCTCGTCACGCCGCCGCGCCCTCCCGCAACCCGATCCGCGCATGCAGCCGCGCGAGCGGCCTCGGCGCCCACCAGTTCCACTCGCCGAGCAGCTCCATCAGCGACGGCACGAGCAGCGCGCGGACGATCGTGGCGTCGATCAGCACGGCGAGCGCGGTCCCCAGCCCGAGCTGCTTGATGAAGATCATCTCCGAGGTGACGAACGCCCCGATCGCGATGCACATCAGGATCGCCGCCGCGGTCACGATCCGCCCGGTGCGCTGCAGCCCGACCGCGACCGCCTCGTCGTTCTGCAGCCCGCTGTCGCGCGCCTCCTTGATCCGCGTGAGCAAGAAGACGCCGTAGTCGGTCGAGAGCCCGAACGCGATCGCGAACAGCAGGACCGGCTGCGAGGACTCCAGCGCGCCTTGGCTCGTGTAGCCGAGCAGCCCCTCGAACCGGCCGTCCTGGAAGATCAGCTTGAGGATCCCGAAGGCCGCGCTGAGCGTCAGCACGTTCATGATCAGCGCCTTGACGGGGAGCACGACGGAGCCGGTCATCAGGAACAGGATGACGAGCGTCGTCGTCGCGAGGATCACCAGCGCGATCGGGATCCGGTCGACCAGCGCCGACTGCTGGTCCAGGAACTCCGCCGTGGAGCCGCCGACCTGCACGGGGAACGGCGCGTCGACGGCGCGCACCGCGTCGACGGCGTCCTTGGCGGACTGGTCCAGCCGCGCGCCCGGCGCCACGACGCCGATGCGCCACAGCCCGCCGGCCGCGACCGGCTCCTGGACGGCGCGCACGCCCGGGATCTCGCCGAGCCGCCGCGCGTACGCCCGCACCTCGTCCGCCGCCGACGCCGGCGCGCGCGCCGCCACCAGCACGGGCGACGTGCGGTTCGGCGGGAACTCGGTCCGCAGTGCGTCGTCGACCACGCGGCCCGAGTGCGACGCGCCGAGCACGCTCGCGTCCACCCCGGTGAACTGGATCTGTGTGAACGGGAGCCCGAGCGCGACGAGCAGCACCGCGGTCGTCGCCGCGATCGCGCCCGGCCGGCGCATCACCCGGCGCGAGTGCCGGTACCAGAAGCCCGTGTCCGTGCGCGCCGCGTCGCGGTGCATCGCCGCCCGCCAGCGTGCCGGGGAGAGCGCGTTCACCCGCGGTCCGAGCGCCGCCAGCAGCGCGGGCAGGACCGTCAGCGAGACCGTCGCCGCCACGACCGTGACGAGGATCCCGCCGATGCCCATCGAGTACAGGAACCGCTGCGGGAACACGAGCAGCGCCGCGAGCGCGGCCGCCACGGTGGCGGAGCTGAACAGCACGGTGCGCCCGGCGGTCCGCATCGTCGCGGCGAGCGCGTCGGCGGTTCCCTGGCCCCGCTCGACCTCCTCCCGGAAGCGCGACACGACGAACAGCGAGTAGTCGATCGCGAGGCCCAGCCCGAGCCCGATGATCAGGTTGAGCGCGAACACCGACATCGGCTCGATCTCGTTCACGCCGCGCATCAGGAGGAACGTGCTGAGCACGGTCAGCATCCCCACGCCGAGCGGGAGCAATGCCGCGACGAGCCCGCGG
>DATHJG010000286.1:0-3680 GCA_035489875.1 Solirubrobacteraceae bacterium
CCGCAGTACACAAGAGGGAGACTCGGCCTGCGTCGGAGCCGAAACCAGGGGGACGCCCATGTATCAGATCAGCCGCTCCATATACCGGGAGCTGGAAGACGAGATCATCGAGGACCGCCAGTGGTGCGACGGACCGACCAACCACGAGCGCGTGCTGCGCGCCTGTGAGGCGGCCGTCCACCGCCTGACCACCGACCGGCACTACTTCGCCCGCCCGTCGCGCACGCTGTTCAACGACATCCGCGCGTACTTCCCGATGTCGGCGCAGCTGCACGTGCATCGCGTCGTGGACCGCTACATGAGCTTCGCGAGCGACTACCTCGCGGCGCGCCCGACCGCGGTGATGGAGCTGACCGGGCAGAAGCTCGATTGTCGTGCCACGACCCGCAAGGGCACGCCGTGCCAGCGGATGCCGCTGCCGCGGAACGGCTACTGCCCATCCCACCAGCACCTGGCGGAGACGGAGGAGGTCTTGGCCGCGGCGTGAGCTTCGATCCACCGGTCCCGGGGGTGCCAGACCAACCCGCAGTCGTAGGACGCGCCGCTTCGCCGATGAGCTGACCACGCGCCCGCTGAGTGGCTAGGGCTTCTTCGGTGGGGCGGTCGGCTTGCCGAGGTCGACGGGGCCTTGCGGACGCGGCCGGTCGACCGTGGGCGTGCGACCGGCTTGGCTGGGGCCGCGCCCTTGCGGCCTGGCTGGTGGCGTTGGGCGGTCCCGCCGGGCGGGAGGGTTGCTCATCGCCCGGAGCGCTTGACGACGACCGTGCCGGTCGGTCGCGGACGCTGCACCGTGGGGCGCCGACCTCTCTCGCCGATGTAGCGGCCGGTTGCGGCCGACCGCTGCTGCGAGGCAGGGTTCTTCGCCCGCTCGCTACCGGTTGCGGAGTTCTTCGGCTTGGGCATCGTCAACAGCGTATCTCGCTAGACAGGCGATTTCGTCCGCAGCGAGCCACACGCCGACGCTCTTGGGAATCGGCGTGAGCTCGGTGACTTGACCATCAGGATCCGTCTTCACGTTCCAGCGCTCTTCGAGGAAGAGGTCGCGGTGCTGGGTGCCGTACCCGCTGTGCGATCGCGGTCCGTAGTAGCCACCGACCAGCGTCCCGTTCTTGAGCGTCGCGACCATCAGGTACGGCTCACCGTCCTCGAACGCGAAGTCCCACGAGGACGGCGTTGCGGTGCGAGGTGCTGATCCGCAGCCGCTCGAGCCACCTGAGTCGCGTCGACGAGATCAGCCACCGGCGGCCACCGTACGCGATCGCGAGTGGCAAGATGAGCAGGACGGTGATCGCCAGCGCAACCGTGAGCCGTGGCGAGCTCTCGCCGCGCGCGAACTGCTCGAAGTCGGACCGGTCGGCGCCGACGATGACCGCGACGCTGATGGGGACGGCGTAGATCAGCAGCGAGTAGTACAGCGTTTGCAACAGTCGCTCGAACGCTTGTTGCTCTGCGGGGAGCTCGTAGATTCGTTCCTTGACGAGGATCGCGACGAACCCGGGCAGCACGAACGCGACGAGTAGGAGCAGCGCGGTGCCTGTCGCCGGACTTCCCATCGTGCACCTGTATCTACGCGCCGGCTCGGACGGACCCGTGGGCCGCGGAGGTGGCTACCTGGCCCGAAGCCCACCCGCCGATCACGGCGTCGGTCTGCAGACGCACGTCCTCGGCCATTCGCTCAAACGTGTTCGCCGCGGGCTTCGCTATTCGGGTTTCGCCTGCGAGGCGGACGCCTCGCGATCGGGCGGCTTGAACCGCCCGGTTACGCGGCTGCTGCTCCGCTTGCGACGTTAGATTGCGGGCGATGCTCCTCGGGGTCGACGTCGGCGGCACCTTCACCGACGCCGTCGTCGCGGTCGGCGGGCGCCTGGTGACGGCCAAGGCGCCGACCACGCCGCAGGACCAGTCCGAGGGCGTGCTCGCGGCCGTCCGCGCCGCGCTCGAGCGCGCCGGCGCGAGCGCGGAGGACGTGCGCGCGTTCGCCCACGGCACGACCGTGGCGACGAACGCGCTCCTGGAGGGCCGCGGGGCGCGGACGGTGCTCGTCGCGACGGAGGGCTTCGAGGACGTCGTCGAGCTCGGACGCCAGGCCCGCGCCGACCTCTACCGCCTGTGCGCCGCCCACCCGCCGCCGCTGGTGCCGCCGGAGCGCCGGGTCGGCGCGCCGGAGCGGATGACGCCCGCCGGGCCGCTGCGGGCGCTCCAGGACCCGGGCGCGGTCGCCGAGCGGGTGGCGGCGCTGCGGCCCGAGGCGATCGCCGTCTGCCTCCTGCACGCGTACCGCCATCCCGCGCACGAGCAGGCGCTCGGCGCGGCGCTCCGGGAGCGGCTGCCGGACGTGCACGTCTCGCTCTCGCACGAGGTCGTCGGCACGTTCCGCGAGTACGAGCGCGCCGCGACGACCGAGCTCGACGCGGCGCTCTCCCCGCTGCTCGGCGCGTACCTCGCCGCGCTCGCCGGCCGAGCGCGCGAGGCGGGTCTGCCGGCGCCCGACGTCATGCAGTCGTCGGGCGGGCTGGCGACGCTCGCCGAGGCGCAGGCGCACGCCGCGCTCACGGTGCTCTCCGGGCCGGCCGGCGGCGCCGCGGGGGCGGCCTGGGCGGCGCTCGCGTCGGGTGAGCGCGGGGCGCTGTGCTTCGACATGGGCGGCACGTCCTGCGACGTCTGCGTGATCGAGGACGGCGCCGCGCGGGAGACCGGGAGCCGCCCGGTCGGAGGCCGGCCCGTGGCGCTGCCGATGCTCGACCTGCACACCGTGGGCGCCGGCGGCGGCTCGATCGCCTGGCGCGATCCGGGCGGCGCCATGCGGGTCGGCCCGCGCTCGGCCGGCGCCCGCCCCGGACCGGCGGCGTACGGGCACGGCGGGAGCGAGCCCACCGTCACCGACGCGAACGTCGTGCTCGGCCTGCTGGGGACCGGCGCGCCGCTGGCGGGCGCGATCGCGCTCGACGCGGACGCCGCCCGCGCGGCGGTGGCGCGGCTGGCGGACGAGCTGGCGCTGACCGTGCGCGAGTGCGCGGAGGGCATCCGGCGCGTGGCGAACGCCGAGATGGTCCGGGCGCTGCGGGTCATGACCGTGGAGCGCGGCGTCGACCCGCGCGCGCTGGCGCTGCTCGCGTTCGGCGGCGCAGGCCCGCTGCACGCGGCCGCGATCGCCGACGAGCTCGGCATGACGCGGATCCTCTGCCCGCGCGCGTCGGGCGTGCTCGCCGCGCTCGGGCTGGTCGTCTCCGACCGCCGCCGGGACGCGCAGCGCAGCGTGCTGCTGTCGGGCGGCGAGCTGACCACGCAGGCGCTGCGCGACGAGATCGCGGCGCTGGCCGGGCGCGCCGGCGGCGGCACGCTGCGCGTCACCGCCGAGCTGCGCTACCGCGGGCAGGCCTTCGAGCTCGCCGTCGAGTGCGGCGAGGCGCCCGAGCCCGACGCGCTGCGCGAGGCGTTCGCCGCCGCGCATGAGCGCGCGTACGGCTACCGGGACCCGGACGGCGACGTCGAGCTCGTGACGCTGCGGGTCACCGCCACCGAGCCCGGGCCGGAGATCGACGCCGCAGCGGCCGGCGCCGCCGGGCGCGGCGCCACCCGCTCGACCCGGCGCGCGTGGTTCGACGGCGCCGAGCACGACGTCACGGTCATCACCGGCGAGCCCGGACCCGGCACCACCGTGACCGGACCCGCGATCTGCG
>DATHJG010000287.1:0-3310 GCA_035489875.1 Solirubrobacteraceae bacterium
GAGATCGCGGCAGGCACCGGGAAGCGGTTGTACGCGGTCTACGGCGGGTTCGACAACGCCGCGGGCTCCACCGGCACGGGAACGGGCAAGACGGCGTTTACGCACCCGTCGGGGATGACGGAACTGTTCGACGCTGACACCGACGTCGGCGCGGACGCCTCCCTCGGAGTGGCGTACCTGGACGGCGTGACGGGCGCGACCGGCAGCAAGGCGGTCACGGGCACCCCGAACACGCTCACGAACTACCGGGCCGCAGGGTTCCTCGTCAGCGTCAACCCCGCAGCCGGTGGCGGCAACCCGCAAGGCACCATGGAGGTGTCCGGCGGAGGCGACCTGACCGCCACTGGCCGCAAGGTCGCCCGGGGCGGGTCGATCACCAGCGTCGCCGGGGACATGACCGCGGCCGGCCAGAAGGTCGGCCAGGGTACCGCGTCGGTCACCGGCGGCGGCAATCTCACCGCGGCCGGGCGGAAGGTCGCGCGCGGCAGCATGAGCGTGTCCGGCGGCGGCGCCCTGACTGCGGCCGGGCAGGCGGCAGGCGGGAACCCGCAGGGCACGATGAGCGTCACAGGTGGCGGGGGCTTGAACGCCACGGGCCGCAAGGTCGCCCGCGGCGTGATGGGGGTGTCCGGTGGTGGCGCGTTCACGGCGACCGCGCCGGCCACGGCCGTCTCCATCGTTGCCCTCGGCACCACGCGCAGCGCGACCTTCTCGACGGCCGGAGCACGATCCGCGACGTTTGCGGCACCGACACGAACCGCCGCGTTCACCGTAGCCGGGCCGCGTACTGCCGTGCTGACGGTGCCAGCCCGGGCGGCGGCGATCACTGCGGTCGGGGACCGCACGGCCATGTTCGCGATCCCCGCACGATCCGCGGAGTTCGCGACGACCGGCCCTCGCATCGTAGTAACCGACTGAGGAGGCAGGCATGGCAGACGCGAATTGGAGGCAGGGCAACACCCGGCCTGCCGTTCTCATCACCCTCGATCTCGGCATCGACCCGGTCACGCTGCTCGCACGCACGCTCGCGGTTGACGATGTCGTGACGCAGATCATCCGCAACCAGACGACCCCGCCGGGGACGGCGATTGTCCGCTCGCTCACCATCGAGGACGCCGCGGCCAATCAGGTGCTCTACGACCCCGCCGTCGGCGACCTGGACGTCGCCGGCACCTACAAGGTCATGTTCGACATCACCGACGTCAACGACGACGTCGAGTCGATCCCGGACACGGCCGCCAACGACTACTCGTATCTCGTCGGCGAGAGGGTCGATGACTAATGCCGTTCCATCCCGGCGAGCAGGTCAACCTTCGATTCGTCGGCGACCCCGAAACGGCCCGGCTCGTCGTCGGGCACGCCGAGTACACGGTCGCGAACCGCGGGCTCGAGCCCAAGCGCGACGGCGGGCTCATCGCGATCATCCAACTCCCCGCGGTCGCCCCGACGATCGTCGAGTACGAGTTCTCCGACGGCGACCGGCGGGAGCGCGGAAAGCTCCGCGTCGTCGAACCCAGCCAGCCCGCGGAGCCGCCGGCTGCCGCGACGCCGGGCTCTGTCCAGCCCCGGCAGCGGGGCGGGACCTGATGGCGTTCGCGACCGCGGAAGACGTCGCGACGCGCCTCGGCCGGGTGCTGACCGCGACAGAGGCCGCGACTGCCGAGATGCTGATCGAAGCGGCGACGGCCGTCATCGCGGAAGCCGCCAGCAAAGATGACGCCTGGGCCGCCGCGCTCACCCCCGTGCCGCAGTTCCTGCACTTCCTCTGCGTGGAGTTGGTGGTGCGGTCGATGGCGAACCCGGAGGCGCTCACCCGCTTCCAGGAGCAGCTCGGCGCGTACAGCTCCACGAAAGCGTTCCAGTCCCCCGCGTCGGGTGGCGGGCTCATGCTCGCCGAGTGGGAGGTCAACGCGGTGCGCCGCACCGTGTACGGCACGCTCTCGGGCTCCGCCCGGGTCGAGTCGCTCGCGGATGACATCGCGGATCTGGTCTTCGGCGACTGCTCGTGACGACGGGGCTGGTGATCCTGATCCCAGTGCTCGGGCGGCCGAATCGTGTCCTCCCGGTGCTGGAGTCCATCCGGGCAGCGACCCCGGACGCTCGGGTGCTGTTCATCGCGAGCCCCAGGGATCACGCGGAGCACGCCGCGATCCGCGAGGTCGGCGCCGAGATGCTCAAGGTCGACGGCAACTACGCCGTGAAGATCAATGAGGGCATCCGGGCCACGCTGGAACCCTTCATCCTCACCGGCGCCGATGACCTCCACTTCCACCCCGGATGGCTCGAGGCCGCCGCGGCGCTGATGAGCGACACGGTCGGCGTCGTCGGCACGAACGACCTGTGCAGTCGCCGCGTCCTCGCCGGCACGCACTCCACGCACTCGCTCGTCGCCCGCTGGTACTGCGACCTCGGCACGATCGACGAGCCGGGGAAGCTGCTGCACGAGGGCTATCCGCACGAGTTTGTCGACGACGAGTTGATCGCGACCGCGAAGCACCGAGGGGCGTACGCGCACGCTCACGACTCCCTGGTCGAGCACTTGCACCCGGACGCCGGGAAGGCGCCAATGGACGACCTCTACGCCGCGCGGCGCCCCCGGATGCGCCTGGGCCGCCGGATCTACCGTCAGAGGGAGCACCTGTGGACGTGACGATCGGCGTCGCGACGTTCGGCGGCGAGGAGTGGGTCCGGCTTGCGCATGAGCGGGCGATCCCGTCCGCGGAAGCGCAGGGCGTCCCGGTGATCCACCGGCACGCGGCGACGCTCGCGGACGCCAGGAACGCAGTCCTCGCTGACGTCGAGACCGAGTTCGTCATCCACCTCGACGCCGACGACGAGCTCGAGCCCGGCTACGTCGAAGCGCTCGCCTCCGGCACCGCAGACCTACGCGCCCCCGCCGTCCGGTACGTCACCGCCCACCGCGAGCGGGCACCGTACGTGCCGCGCGTCGCCGGACACGCCCACGCCTGCACCGCCGCCTGCCTACCGGATGGCAACTGGCTTGTGATCGGGAGCGCCGTCCGCGCGCAGATGCTCCGCGACGTCGGCGGCTGGCGCCAGTTCGCCTGGTCGGAGGACTGGGACGCGTGGATTCGCTGCTGGCAGGCAGGGGCGACGATCGAGGCCATCCCAGAGGCCGTGTACCGCGCCTACGTGCGACTGGACAGCAGGAACCGTGGCCCGGATCGCGCGTTCCGGAACACCGTGCACCAGCAGATCCACCGCGCCAACTTCCCCGAGCAGTACGAGGAGGCAGCAGCATGATCGTCGTCGCGCCATCGATCGAGCAGGGCCAGCTTCATGCCGAGCG
>DATHJG010000288.1:0-5453 GCA_035489875.1 Solirubrobacteraceae bacterium
GCGCCCGGGCGCACGATCCCCGCGCGCGGCTTGCCGCCGAGCAGCAGGTCGAGCGCGTGGGCGAGCACCGTCTTCCCGGCCCCGGTCTCCCCTGTGAGCACGTTGAGCCCGGGGGCCAGCCGCAGCTCGGCCCGCTCGATCAGCAGGAGGTTCTCGACACGCAGCTCGTCCAGCACGCCGCAGGGTCTACCAGCCGCCCCCGACGGACCCCGGCCGCGAATGCAGAACCGGCACAGACTCGGCACACTTTCGGCACGAACGCGCGTTGTGTCGTCTACCGGGCCAGGCGACCGAAGCGCTCGCGCAGGCGGTGGTAGAAGCTGGCTCCCGGCAGCTGCGCGAGCACGGCGGTGACGCGTGCGAACTCGACGTGCACGTCCTCCCCCGGCTGCAGCTCGACGACCGGCCGGCCGTCGACGTGGATCTCGACCGGCTCGTCGCGCGAGCGGTTGTTGATCGTGAGCAGGTCGTCCGGCGCGACCACGAGGGCGCGCGCCGTCAGGGAGTGCGGAGCGATGAAGGACACGACGAACCCCGCCACGCCCCAGGCCAGCACCGGCCCGCCGTTTGCGAGGTTGTAGCCGGTCGAGCCCTGTGGGGTCGAGACGACCAGCCCGTCGCAGCGGACGCGCCCGATCTCCTCGCCGGTGAGCGCGTACGCCAGGTCCGCGACGCGGAATCCGGGCTTGCGGTGCACCGAGATGTCGTTCATCGCCGTCCATGTGCCCTGCGGCCGGCCGACCGTGATGCCCGGCAGCTCCATCGTCTCGAACTCCCCGGCGAACGCGCGGTCGAAGTCCGCGTCGAGCCCGTCCGGATCGAGCGTGGCGAGGAAGCCGACCTCGCCGAAGTTGACGGCGAACACCGGGACGCCGGTGTTCGCGTACTCGCGGAGCGCCGTCAGGATCGTGCCGTCGCCGCCCATCACGACGCACAGGTCGACATCGCGGGACAGCTCCGCGTCCAGCACCAATCCGTCGCCGGCCACGAGGCCGTGCTTGCGGGTCTCCTCCGCGTCGAAGCGCAGCGTGACGCCTGCGCGCCGCGCCGAGGCGAGCAGCGCGCCCAGCGCGGACGCCGTGTCGTCGGCGCGCCGGTGCGTCAGCACGGAAGCGACGCGGCTCACGGCTCCACCTCGCGCGCCGCCGCTTCCAGGTCGTCCACCGCGCCGGGGCGTCCGCCCTCGGCCAGCCAGGCGAACGTCTCCTGGTTGCCGGCAGGCCCGGGCAGCCCCGACGAGGCGAAGCCGAGCACCGTCGCGCCCTCGCGGCGGGCGGCCTCCGCGACCGCGACCAGCGCCTCGCGGCGCAGCGCGGGGTCGCGCACCACACCGCCCTTGCCGACCCGCTCGCGGCCGACCTCGAACTGCGGCTTGACCATCACCAGGGCGTCGAATCGCCCGTCCGTGCAAGCGAGCACCGCGGGCAGCACCTTGGTGAGCGAGATGAACGACACGTCGGCGACCACCAGGTCGGGCCGGTACGGGAGCGCGGCGGGATCCAGCGCGCGGGCGTTCGCGCGCTCCAGGACGGTCACGCGGGGATCGTCCCGCAGCGACAGCGCGAGCTCGCCGTACGCGACGTCGAGGGCGACGACATGCGCGGCGCCCCGCTGGAGCAGGCAGTCGGTGAACCCCCCGGTGGACGCGCCGACGTCGAGCGCGCGCCGTCCGGTCACGTCGAGGCCGAGCGCGTCGAGCGCGTTCGCAAGCTTCGTCCCGCCGCGGGACACGTACGGCGGCGGCGCGACCACGTCGAGCTCGACGTCCTCCGCCACGAGCTGGCCCGGCTTCTCGGCCCGCCGCCGCCCCGGCCCGAGGTGCACGTCGCCCGCCAGCACCGCGGCTGCGGCGCGCGTACGCGACGGGAACAGGCCGCGCTCCGTCAAGAGTGAGTCCAACCGCACGCGCGCCACTGCGCACAAGGTATCGGCGTGGACCTTCGAGCATTCGTTCCAGCCGTCCGCGTCCGGTCGACCCCGTCGCAGTACAGGACTCACGCTGGGCAGCCTCCTGCCGGCGCATATGCGTTCCGGTGCTCGGCATACGGCTGACCGTGTCGCAGTCCAACGCTCGCGCCGGGCAGCCTCCTGCCTGCGCTCCGGGAGTTACGCGACGAAGCTGCTCCGCGGATCCAGCACAGCCGCCTCGATGCGCTCGGCGATCCGCTCGGGCGTGAAGCCGACCTCGGACCGGAGGAGCTGCGGCGCGCCGTGGGTGACGTAGCGGTCCGGCAGACCGACGCGCAGGATGCGCGGCGCGAGGCCTCCGTCGGAGAGCGCCTCCCAGACGCCGGTGCCGAAGCCGCCGGCAAGCACCCCCTCCTCGACGGTGACGAGCAGTTCGTGCTCGGCGGCGAGTTGGGCGAGCAGCCCGGTGTCGAGCGGCTTCGCGAACCGGGCATCCGCCACGGTGACGTCCAGGCCGCCGTCGGTCAGCAGGTCGGCGGCGCCGAGCGCCTGCTGCACGCCGGTTCCGTAGCCGACGATCGCGACGCGTTCCCCCTCGCGCAGGATCTCCCCGGTGCCGACCTCGATCAGGTCGGGCACGGCGGGCAGCGGCACGCCGACCGCCTCGCCGCGCGGGTAGCGGAGCCCCACAGGCCCCCCCTCGTGCTGGAGCGCGGTGTGCAGCATGTGGACGAGCATCGCCTCGTCGCGCGGTGCCATCAGCGTCATGTTCGGCAGGCAGCGCAGGTATGCGATGTCGAACGCCCCGTGGTGCGTCGGCCCGTCGTCGCCGACCAGGCCCGCTCGGTCCATCGCCAGCACCACCGGCAGCTCCTGCAGGCAGAGGTCGTGGACGATCTGGTCGTAGGCGCGCTGGAGGAAGGTCGAGTAGATCGCGGCGACGGGTCGCGAGCCCTGCAACGCCAGGCCCGCTGCGAACAGCAGCGCCTGCTGCTCGGCGATGCCGACGTCGAAGTAGCGCTCGGGCATCGCCTTCTGGAGGATGTTCAGCCCGGTGCCGGAGTTCATCGCGGCGGTGATGCCGACGACGCGCTGGTCGCGCTCGCACTCGGCCACGAGCGCGTTGCCGAAGACCTGCGTGTACTGCGGCGCCGCCGGCTTGCTCGCCGGCTTGGACGGCGCCGGCATGCGCTTGGCGATCGAGTTCGGCTTGGCCGCGTGCCACTGCTCCATGCCCTCCAGCCCGCCGTCCTCGGCGGGCGAGAAGCCCTTGCCCTTCACCGTCGCGCAGTGGATGACCACAGGCCGCTCGGCTTCGAACGCGGCCCGCAGCGCGCGCCGCAGCGCGCGCACGTCGTGGCCGTCCACGACGCCCATGTACGCCCAGTCGAGCTCCTCCCACAACAGGCCGGGCGCCCAGAACGCCTTGATCGACTCCTTCAGCTGCGGGCCGAGCTTCTCGAACTTGGCGCCGATGCCGGCGGGGAGCTTCGTGAGCTTCTCCTCCACGCCCTCGCGCGCCTTCCAGAGGCCCGGCTCGAGCCGCACGCGGTTGAAGTAGCGCGAGAGCGCGCCGACGTTCGGCGCGATCGACATGCCGTTGTCGTTCAGGACGACGACGAGCGGGGTGCCGAGGCCGCCGGCCTGGTGGATCGCCTCGAACGCGACGCCGCCGGTCATGGCGCCGTCGCCGATCACGGCGACGACCTTCCCGTCAGGGCCGTCGCCCCGGCGCATCGCCTCCTTGATCCCGACGCCGTAGCCGATCGACGTCGAGGCGTGGCCGGCGCCCATGATGTCGTGCTCGGACTCGTGGATCGCGCAGAATGGGGCGAGGCCGCCGTACTTGCGGATCGTGGCGAGCTGATCGCGCCGGCCCGTGAGGATCTTGTGCGGGTACGCCTGATGGCCGACGTCCCAGAGGATCTTGTCCGTCGGGGAGTCCAGCAGCGAGTGCAGCGCCACCGCGATCTCGCACGTCCCCAGGTTGGCCCCGAAGTGGCCGCCGATCTCCCCCACCGTGTCGATCAGCAGCTCGCGCACCTCCTGCGCGACCTGGGAGAGCTCCTCCTCGGTGAGGCCGTGCAGGTCCTGGGGGCGGTCGATGCGGTCGAGGATGGTCATGAGGTGCGGTTGGCGATGAAGTCGGTGATCTGCTCGAGCTCGGCGGCCCCGCCGCCCTCCATTGCCCGGTTCAGCGCGGCACGGGCGTTGCTGTGCGCCTCCGCGGCCATGGCCCGTGCCCCGTCCAGCCCGTACCGGGTGACGTAGGTGAGCTTGCCGTGACGCTCATCCGACCCCTGCGGCTTCCCGAGCGCGGCGTCCGTCCCGGTCACATCGAGGATGTCGTCGACGATCTGGAACAGCACGCCCAGCTCAGCAGCGAATGCTCGGAATCCGGAGAGTGTAGGCGATGGCTCGCGGACGCCGGTCAGCAGGAGGACGCATTCGACCGACGCGCCGATCAGCCGGCCGGTCTTGAGCTCGTGCAGCCGGCGCAGCCCCGACTCGCTGCCGTCGGCGATCGCGCGCACGTCGATGTACTGGCCGCCGACCATGCCGTTGACGCCGGTCGCGTCGGCGAGCTCGGCCACCGCCGCCAGCACGTTCGCCGGCTCGCCCTCCTGCTCGTGCAGCGCGAGGCGGAACGCCTCGGCGTAGAGGCCGTCGCCCGCGAGGATCGCGACGTCCTCGCCGTAGCGCACGTGGCAGGTCGGCCGGCCGCGGCGAAGGTCGTCGTCGTCCATCGCCGGCAGGTCGTCGTGGATCAGCGAGTACGTGTGGATCAGCTCGAGCGCGGCGGCGAACGGGAGCGCCCAGGTCGTCTCGCGCCCGAGCGCTCGCGCGGTCGCGAGCGCCAGCACGGGCCGGATCCGCTTGCCGCCCGCCATCAGCGAGTAGCGCATCGCCTCGTCGAGTCCTCCGGCGGCCGGCTCGCGCGCGAACCGCAGGCCGTCGAGGTAGGTCTCGATCTCGGCGCGCAGGTGCTCGGGGTAGATCGCGCGCGCCGCCGCGGGCGAGATCACGTCACGATCCCAGCGCGAGCTGTCCCGGTGCCGCGCCACCGGCGCCCCCGTCGGCCGCCCGGACGCGGCGATCGAGCTCCGCGCTGGCCTCGGACGCGAGCCGCGCGCAGTCGTCCACCAGGGCGGCGGCGCGTTCTGGCGCCAGGTCGCCCCCGCGCAACTCGGCGGCCGTGTGCTCGAGCCGTGCGACCAGCTCGTCGAGTCGGGGATCAGGCATGGTGCGCGTCATTCTCGCGCACCGTGCGCAGCGCCGCGCCGAGGATGCCGTTGACGAACCGCGGCGCCTGGGCGGCGCAGAAGCGCTTCGCGGTCTCGACGGCCTCGTCGATCGCGCCCTCGGCCGGGATCGGCGTGTCGCCCTCGACCAGGTCGGGATGGAGCATCTCGAGCAGCGCGACGCGCATGATCGCCCGCTCGAGCGGCGCGATCCGCTCCAGCGCCCAGCCCTCGGCGTGCCGCGCGATGAGCACGTCGAGCTCCTCCTGGTGGTCGGCGGTGGCGTGCGCGAGCGCACGCGTG
>DATHJG010000289.1:0-2058 GCA_035489875.1 Solirubrobacteraceae bacterium
GGCTTGAGCCTGATCGCCATCAGCTCACGAGTAGCCGTGCCGACCGGGGAGTAGTTGGTCGGCCTGTCGCTCGACAGCCGCACTGACGAGACCGCGCAGCCGCCCATCCACGCCATCTCGGCGATCAGCTCGGCTCGCTCACGCCCCTCGCAGTGGATCTCCACGCCGGACGCCGGACGGCCGCTCACCTTGCCGTCGGTCGCGACGAGTCCAGCGATGAAGCCCCGCGCGTACGCTGGCGTCAGCCGTTCCGGCAGCGCCTTGTAATGCGCAGGCTGCATCGTCACCTCAACGACCCCCCCGGCGCGCCGCTTGACCGGGCGATGCTCGATGAGCTGCCCTGGTAGATGTTCCACTGAGCGGGGAGAGTTGTCGAAGAACCGCGCCAGCTCCGCCTTATGCGGCTGGAGCCGCACCATCGACCAACCGCGGTCACGTCGCACAAAGCCGTCCCCGAACACGACCCCGTGGCGAATACCCTCCGGATCCAGGGCGCTCTCGTTCGACGTGACAAGAGGCGCCCGGTCCAGCTCCATCGTCGTGATGCGCTCAGCCGTCTGATGCCAGCCCTCGCGCCCGCGGCCAGCCATACGCCACCAGCGATGGTCCGGCGTCGCTCGCACTACCGTCCCATCATCGAACACGACCCGAACGAGCGGCTGGCGCCCGAACGAGCGCACCGTGGCGTCCTCCCACTGCCCGTGCCGGTTGAGCACTCCCACGGCCCGGCCGCTTGCTTCACGCAGCGTCATCGGGCCGCGATCGGTCAGCAGGCGAGTGTCCCCACTGAAGCAGTGATGCCCCGGCGTCGGCGAGAACAGCATGTCGCGCTCGGCGCGCTGATCCTTGAGCCGTTCAAGCAGCTCCGGTGACGCGTCACCCTCCACGATCTCGTGCGCCGCGGCCAGCTCGCGCAAGATCGCGTCGGCCTCATACGCCCGGTCAAACGACTCCGCGGAGATCGCCAGCTCACGCTGGATGAACGGCAGCCGCGCCCGGCCGATCGTCGCCTGCCGATGGTTCTCGGTGCCGTCGTCACCGCCGCTGAAGCGGACATAGACCTCGCGCAGCGTCACGCGCGACACCGACGGGAAGTTCATCATCACCAGCCACGCGTAGAACCGCTGCTGCCAGTAGCCCTCCTCCGACAGCGACGTGGCGCCCGGGATCGCCCACGTGTCTTTCCAGTCGAGCACGATCGCGTGGATCGACCCGTCCGCGTCGACCTCGAAGAACAGCGCGTCGAGCTGACCCGACAGCTCCCGGAGCACGACCGCGCCGGGCGAGAGCTTGTTCGGGTAGTCCAGCGTCGCGTTCAGCCGCTCCTCCACCGACACCAGCGTGTGCTGGATGTTCGGGAACCGCTGCTCACGCGCGAACTTGCGCACCACCCACTCCAGATCCTTGAGGTGCTGCGCCGGCACACGGACCACGTCAGCGGCCGGCACGTCGTGCTGACGCAGCGTGTCGCCCAGCAGCTCCATCGCCACGTCGTCGACGGTCAGCGGCTCCAGCTGATCTGACCCGCACATCTGGCAGCGCTCGACCTCGGTCGGCTGCGCGCCGTCCTGCCACTCCATGCGGTCCTGCTTGTTCCCGCACGCCGTGCAGCGCGTCTCATCCTCCGCCTGGAGGTGATCGGCGGGGATCGCAGCCAACACGTTCAGCAGCCGCGCCGCCCACCGGTGAAAGATCGTGCCGCGCGACTGCGGCGCCGTGCTCCACCGGAACCGCCGCTTGGGATCGTCGGCGTTTAGGTACTCAGTCTCCAGCCCGAACCGAGCCGACAGCGCGCACGCGTCGAAGTCGCCCAACAGCGACTGGCGCAACCGGGGGAACCGCTCCATCGCCCTCGGGTAGGGCACCTCCACCGCAGTAGTCATCCCATCGAGTCCCGGTGCAGGCCCGTCGTGCGCCCCTCGGGCTCGTTCGCCAGCCGAGCGTGCTCCGCCCACGACCGCCCGTTCGGGCGGCCACTCGGAGGGGGGACAGGCGTATCCCCCCGGTCAGGGTGAGACGGACACTCGCCGAACGGATCGATCGTGCCCGGCGCGCCCG
>DATHJG010000290.1:0-4644 GCA_035489875.1 Solirubrobacteraceae bacterium
GCCGCCTGTGGCGAGGACACCCCGTCCGCCGCCGGGAACGCCGCGTCGAAGGACGAGATGCGGCAGGCGCAAGTGAAGTTCGCGGAGTGCATGCGCGAGAACGGCGTCGACATGCCCGACCCGCAGTCCGAGGGTGGCAAGACCGTGTTCAAGGTCGGCGGCGACAGCGGCATCTCGCCGGAGAAGTTCGAGACGGCGAACAAGGCCTGCGAGAAGTACCAGAAGGACCTCCGCCCCGAGCTCACCGAGGAGGACCAGCAGAAGTTCAAGGAGCAGGCGCTCGCCCACTCACGCTGCATGCGCGAGCACGGCATCGACTTCCCCGACCCCACGTTCGATGCCGAGGGCGGCGCGCGAGTCCGACTCGGTGGTGGCAGCGGGGGCAAGCTCAACGACGAGGACCCGAAGTTCAAGGCGGCGCAGGAGGCGTGCGACGACCTGATCGGGAAGGGCCCGTCGACGACGGAGAGCAAGCCATGAGGCGGCGGATCGCGATCGGCGGCGGCGTGCTCGCCGCCGCGGCCCTCGCCGCGGGTGTGGCCGTGCTCGGCGGCGCGGACGACCCCGGCGCCCCGGCCGCCGCCCACGCGGCCGTCGGCGACACCGCGTCGGTCGAGCGCCGCGACCTCGTCGACCGCGACGAGATCAGCGGCACGCTCGGCTACGCCGGCGCCGGCACGCTCGCCGCGGGCGCGGCGGGCACGCTCACCTCGCTGCCCGCCGCGGGCGCGATGGTGGAGCGGGGCGGGGCGCTCTACGAGCTCGACGACGCGCCGGCCAGGTTCCTGCTCTACGGGCGGCTGCCGACGTGGCGCGACTTCACGCCGTGGATGACCGACGGCGAGGACATCCGGCAGCTCGAGCGCAACCTGCGCGAGCTCGGCGACGACCCCGACGGCGACCTGACGATCGACGACGAATGGGACTGGGCGACCACTGCCGCGGTCGTGCGCTTCCAGGACGAGCGCGGGTTGACGGAGGATGGCTCGCTCCTGCAGGGCGAGGTCCAGTTCCGGTCCGGGCCGACGCGGATCGGCGAGGCAAAGGCGACGGTCGGCGACGTGGTGTCGCCGGGGCGCCAGCTTGCAGACGTGTCGTCCACCGAGCGGCGCGTGACCGTCGACCTCGAGGCGACGCGGCAGCGGCTCGCCCGCAAGGGCGACACGGTGACGGTCGCCATGCCGACGGGCCAGAGCGTCCGCGGGCGGATCGTGGAGGTCGGGAAGGTCGCCGCGCCACCGGCCGAGGAGGGCGCCGATGCGACGATCGAGGTGACGATCGAGCTGCGCGGGAAGGCCGCCCATGGGACGGGCCTCGACCAGGCGCCGGTCGACGTCGGCTTCGCGGTCGACCGCCGCAAGGACGTGCTGGCGGTGCCGGTCAAGGCGCTGCTCGCGCGCCAGGGCGGCGGGTTCGCGGTCGAGGTCGTGGACGGCGGCGTGCGCCGGATGGTCGACGTGCAGCCGGGCCTGTACGCCGACGACTTCGTCGAGATCGAGGGCGACGTGAACGAGGGCGACACCGTGGTGACGGCGCGATGAGCGCCGTCCTCGAGCTGGTCGACGTGCGCAAGACGTATCCGGGTCCGGTGGACGTGCTGCACGGCGTCTCGCTGTCCGTGGGCGAGGGCGAGCTGGCGGCCGTGGTCGGGCCGTCCGGCTCGGGCAAGTCGACGCTGTTGCACATCATGGGGACGCTCGAGCGGGCCTCGAGCGGCGTCGTCTCCGTGGCGGGGGAGGACGTCGCCGGCCTGAGCGAGCGCCAGCTCGCCGCGCTGCGGGCGCACCGGATCGGGTTCGTGTTCCAGCAGTTCTTCCTGCTCGACGGGATGAGCACGCTCGACAACGTCGCGACGGGTCTGCTCTACACGGGCGCCGGCGCCGCGGACCGGCGGGCGCGGGCGAGCGAGGCGCTCGAGCGCGTCGGGCTGGAGCACCGGCTGGGTCACGTTCCGGAGAAGCTCTCGGGCGGCGAGCGCCAGCGGGTCGCGATCGCGCGGGCGCTGCTCGGGCGGCCGGCGATCGTGTTCGCCGACGAGCCGACCGGCAACCTCGACTCCCGCGCGGGCGAGGGGATCATGGCGCTGCTGGCCGAGCTCCACGCCGACGGCGCGACGATCATGGTGATCACGCACGACGAGGGGATCGCCGCCTCGCTCCCGCGCCGGATCGCGTTGCGCGACGGGCGCGTGGAGCACGACACCGGCGGGCCGGCCGCGCTCGACGGCCGCCTGCCGGGCGCCGCGAGGGCCGCATCATGAGCGGCCCTGCACTGATCGCGGGTGGCCGCTCATGACCGGCGTCATCGATCCGCCCGCCATGGACCGCACGAGCCTCGGCCCCAGCCGGATCGGCGCCGCCGACGTGCTCCGCACCGGGTCGCTCGGCCTGCGCACGCGCCGCCTGCGCGCGGCGCTGTCCGCGCTCGGCATCGCGATCGGGATCGCGTCGATGGTCGCGGTGCTCGGCATCTCGGACTCCTCGAAGGCCGACCTGCTCGCGCAGCTCGACCAGCTCGGCACGAATCTCCTGCGGGTCGCCCCCGGCCAGTCGTTCTTCGGCGACGAGGCGCAGTTGCCCGAGTCGGCGGCGGCGATGCTCGGGCGGGTCGCGGGCGTCCAGCGCGTCGCCGCTGTGCGCAGCGTGGACGGCGCCACGGTGCGCCGCAACGACCTGATCGACCCTGTCGAGACCGGCGGGATCGCCGTCGCGGCGGCGGATCCCGCGCTGGCCGACACGGTCGCCGCGGAGATGCGCCGCGGGCGCTTCCTCGACGCCGCGACGGCGCGCTACCCGACCGTCGTGCTCGGCTCGGGCGCGGCGGACCAGCTCGGGATCGACGACACGGGCTCGCGCGTGTTCCTCGGGGGCCGCTGGTTCACCGTCATCGGGATCCTCGAGCCGGTGACGCTCGCGTCCGCGCTGGACAGCTCGGCGCTGATCGGCTTCGACGCGGCGGCGCGCTATTTCGGCGAGGATCGCGACGCGTCGACGATCTACGTGCGGGCCGATCCGGACGCGATCTCGTCCGGCATGGACGACCTGCTCGGTCCGACCGCCAACCCGGCGCGCCCGGAGGAGGTCGAGGTCTCGCGCCCGTCGGACGTGCTCGAGGCGCGCGCGGCGGCGAGGACCGCGTTCACGTCGCTCTTCCTCGGCCTCGGTGCGGTTGCGCTGCTGGTCGGCGGCGTCGGGATCGCGAACGTGATGGTGATCTCGGTGCTCGAGCGGCGCTCGGAGGTCGGCCTGCGCCGGGCGCTCGGGGCCACCCGCCGCCACGTCGGCGCGCAGTTCGCGTGCGAGTCGCTCCTGCTCGCCGCGGCGGGCGGAGCGATCGGCGTCGCGCTCGGGGCGCTGGTGACGGCGGGATACGCGCAGAGTCGCGGCTGGACGACGGTCGTCCCGCCGGCGGCGCTCGCGGGAGGGTTGGGCGCGGCGCTCGTCATCGGAGCGGTCGCGGGGGTGTACCCGGCGCTCCGGGCCGCGCGGTTGTCGCCGACGGATGCGCTGCGGGGGGTGTGACCCGGTTGCGGCTGGAGGGCGCCGGGGAACGTCAACGGCCGCATTGAAGGAGTGCCCGGAGTGGGGGCTCGCTCCGTGGGAAGGCCAAGACCTCGAGCGGCGGCCAGATCGCGACCAAAACGTCGAGTTCGGCACGGAATCAAGAGCCCGCTCGACATTTTGGTGGCCATGGCGCCCAGAACGTCGAGCCGATCCTCGAATCCCGCCCGATCTCGACGTTTTGGTCGTTCCCGCCCGAACCCGCCCCCTTAATGCCGCAGTTGACGTTCGCCGGCGCCCTCCTGCACCACCGCATCAACCAACCGACCGCGCGACCGCCACCGCCCGCTCGCGCGAGATCTCGCCCTCGATCCGCAGCAACAACCCGTCGGCACGCTCGACCAGCAGCGTGTTCCCCGCCAGCCGCTGGTTCTCGAAGTTCGCGCCCTCGTCGCTGTCGTAGGCGAAGCCGTGCGCGCCGGTGATGAAGTACGCGGGCGCGCCGTCGACGCGCAGGCGCTCCAGGCTCGCCGCCGCGCCCACGGCCTTCTCGATGAACTGGTCGACGCGCGCGGGGAACTCCTGGACCAGCAGCGCCGCGCCGGTGGTCCCGGCGCGGGCGTAGCCCGCGCGCTCGCCGTAGACGAGCGAGACGCTCTTCCGACCAACGTAGATCGCGTCGGGCTCCCCGAGGCCGCCCGCCGTGGGCAGGCGCAGGAACGGCGAGCGCTCGCGCGCCTGGCCGAGGGTGACCGGCGTGCCGAGGCCGAGCCCCGAGCCGAGCGTGCCGGGGGAGGGCGGCGGCGCGGTCGGCTCGCGGTGCTCGACGCGGACGCTCTTGAGCCCGAGCCACTCCAGCACCGCCGAGCGCGCGTCGGGCGACGTGGCCATCGTGAGCGCGAAGGCGGCGACGAGCGCCGCGAGGCCGTAGGCGAGCGCGGGCCGCCAGGCGAGCCGCCGGCGCGGTGCCGGCGCCGGCGCCGGAGACTCGATCCGCGCGAGCACGCCTTCGGCGAGGTCCGGGGTCGCCGGCCACTCGACGGCCAACGCGGTCAGCTCGGCATGCAGGTCAGCCATCGGGATCTCCCAGCTCCTCACGCAGCCGCGGGAGCGACCGCGACAGGCGCGACTTGACCGTCCCGGG
>DATHJG010000291.1:0-2006 GCA_035489875.1 Solirubrobacteraceae bacterium
CGCCGGACTGGCGCGCGAGCAGCTGGGGGAGGCGGTCGCGCGGCTCGAATCGCTGGAGGATCCCGAGTTCGGTGGGCTCGGGCGCGCGCCGAAGTTCCCGAACGCGCCCGTCGTGGGATTCCTGCTCGAGTGCGGTGCCGCGGGCGACGAAAGCGCGGAGGCGTTCGCCCGGCGCACGCTGGGGATCATGGCGGCATCCGGTCTGCGCGACCCGGTCGAGGGCGGGTTCTTCCGCTACGCGGTGCGCCGCGACTGGACCGAACCGCACTACGAACGGATGCTGTACGACAACGCGCAACTGCTCACGGCGTACGCGGCGGTAGGCGACGAGGCGACCGCGGCCGGGATCGCGGGGTTCCTGCTCGATGTGCTGCGGTTGCCCGGCGGCGCGTTCGCGTCGGCGCAGGACAGCGAGAGTCTCGTCGACGGCGCGGCGAGCGAGGGCGGCTACTACGCGCTCGACGCCGCCGGGCGTGCCGGGCAGCCCGCGCCGGCGCTCGACGCGAAGGTGCTCACGGGACTCAACGGGCTGGCGATCGGGGCGCTCGCCGAGGCGGGCACCCGGTTCGACCGGCCCGAGTGGATCGCGGCCGCCCGGGTGGCGGCGGATGCCGTGCTCGCGCTGCACGGCGACGATGCGCGGATCGCCCGGGCGTCGCTCGGCGGACGGCTGTCGGACGCGCCGGCGACGCTCGAGGACCTGGGCGGGCTCGCCGGCGGACTGCTGCGGCTCGCGCTCGCGAGCGGAGAGACGCGGTATGCCCGGGTTGCGCGAGACCTCGTCGAGGCGTCGCGCTCGACCGACGGGTCGATCGCCGCGCCCGCCGGCCCGGATCCCGTGCTCGCGGCCCGCGGTCTCGCGACCGAAGGCGACCCCGGGGACGGAGCCCTGCCATCCGGACGCTCGCTGCTCGCTGCCGCCGCCCTGCTGCTCGCCTCCCTCAGCGGAGACGACGCCCACCGCCGGATCGCCGAAGACGCCGTCTCCCCCGCTCTCGTGCGGGCCGCCGAGCAGCCGAGTGCGTTCGGGGCGGCGCTCGCCATCGCATCCCGGCTCGTGGAGCCCCTCGAGCAACTCGTCATCGTCGCGTCCGGTGGCGGGGGTGAACTCGGTGCCGTCGCGCGCGACTGGCGCGGCGGTGTGCGGGCGATCGTGACGCCGCAGCAGGCGGAGGAGTTCGCGAGCGCCGGGTTCGAACTGTTCACCGGGCGCGACGCGCGCGACGGACTCGCGACCGCGTACTACTGCGAGCGGTTCGTGTGCGCGCTGCCGGTGACGACGGGCGCCGAGTTGCGCGCCCTGCTCGGCTCCGCTGATTGAGTAGCGGGTGAAGGCCGCGTGTCGAAATCGGCACCACGTTGGCTGGTTTCGACACGCGTCGCCTGCGGCGGCGCCGCTCAACCAGCGGCGGATCAGAGCGTGACCAGCTGCGCCGTGGGATCCGCCGCCCACTCGTTGAGCGACCCGTCGTAGACCGCGACCGAGTTCTCGCCGAGCAGGGTCAGGGCGAGCGCTGCGGCCGCGGCCGCGATCCCGCCGCCGCAGTAGGTGACGATGCGCGGCGCGCCGAGAGCGGGGGCCAGGATGCCGCGGAGCCTCTCCGGGGCGAGGAACGTGCGGCTGTCGCGGTCGACGAGTCGCGCGGCGGGCGCGGAGCTGCTGCCGGGGATGTGTCCGGCGCGGGAACGGGTGACGACCTCGCCGCTGAACTCCTTCGGAGGGGTGGCGCACACCAGGGCCGCCTCGTGCGCACCGCTCAGCACGCCCTCGACGAACGCTTTGTCGACCCAGAGGTCCGGCCGCTCGGCCGTCGTGAACCGCGCCGGAATCGCCGCGACATGCCCGAGTTCGAGCTCGCGACCCTCGTTGCGCCAGCTGGCGAGGCCGCCGTCGAGCACCGCCACGTCGTAACCGAACGCGCGGAACAGCCACCAGACCCGCGCCGCCCACTGCCCGACCGCGGAGTCGTACACGACTACCGTCGTCCCATCGCCGATGCCGAGCT
>DATHJG010000292.1:0-2917 GCA_035489875.1 Solirubrobacteraceae bacterium
CCCCAGCAGTCCGCGGATGTCCTCCGCGGTGATGCTGCTCGCCAAGAGGTCGCCGTCGTCCAGGGCGCCGCGGAACAGCGCCGCCTTGCGCTGGGCGAGCGCGACGACCTTCTCCTCGATCGTGTCATGCGAGATCAGCCGGTAGACCATCACGGGGCGGGTCTGGCCGATGCGGTGGGTGCGGTCGATCGCCTGCGCCTCGGTGGCCGGGTTCCACCATGGGTCAAGCAGGAAGCAGTAGTCGGCCTCCGTCAGGTTCAGCCCGGAGCCGCCAGCCTTGAGACTGATCAGGAAGACGGGGTCGGAGCCGCCCTTGAAGCGCTCGAGGACCCGGTCACGCCGGCGCGTGCGGCCGTCGAGGTAGCAGTAGCCGACCCCCTCGTGGTCCAGTCGCTCGCGGACCTTGGCAAGGAAGCCGGTGAACTGACTGAACACGAGCGCGCGGTGGCCGCCGCCGATCACGTCGCCGAGCTGCTCGACCAGCGCGCTGAGCTTGGCGCAAGGGACGGTGTCGTGGCCGTCGTCGACGAGGCCCGCATGCAGGCTGAGCTGGCGCAGCAGCGTGATCGAGCGCAGGATCATGAAGCGGTTGCGGTCGAAGTCGCCGAGCAGCCCGAGGATCTTCTGGCGCTCGCGCTGCAGATGGGTGTCGTAGAGCTTGCGGTGACGAGGATGCAGCTCGACGTCGAGCGTCTGCTCCTGCTTGACCGGCAGGTCGGCGGCGACGAGCTCCTTCGTGCGGCGTTTGACCAGCGGCTTGATCCGCCGCCGCAGGCGCGCGAGTCGCTCCGTGTCGTCGCCGCGCTCAATCGGTCGCGCGTAGTGCTCGGAGAATCGCTTGGGGTCGGGGAACAGGCCGGGCGCGGCGAGTGACAGCAGCGACCACAGCTCCATCAGGTTGTTCTCCATCGGCGTGCCGGTGAGCGCCAGCTTGAACGGCGCCGATAGCTCGCGCACGCAGCGATACGTCTTGGCCTTGTGGTTCTTGACGTACTGGGCCTCGTCGAGGATCACCCCGGCCCACGGGATCTCGCCGTAGGCATCGGACTCCAGCCGCAGCAGCGTGTAGGTCGTGACCACGACGTCGTTTCCGGCCACCTCGGCGATCGTGCGCCCGGACTTCGCCAGCGTGTCGGTGATCGCGGCGACCGTCAGCTCCGGGGCGAAGCGCGCCGACTCCGTCACCCAGTTGGACACGACGCTTGTCGGGGCGACAATGAGGAACGGTCCGATGGCGGGATCGGCGGCGCGCGCATGGCAGATCAGCGCCAGCGTCTGCAGCGTCTTGCCGAGGCCCATGTCGTCGGCGAGGATCCCGCCCAGCTCGAGGTCCCACATGGTCGCCAGCCAGCTGAACCCGTCCGTCTGGTAGGGACGCAGCTGCGCGGCCAGTGCCTGCGGCAGGTCGTGCTCGGGCAGCGCGTCGAGCGCGAGCAACCGCCCGACCTGTCGCTGCCAGGCATGAGCCTGCTCGGTCACCACGCCAAGCGCGAGCAGCTCGCCCCACAGGTCGGCGTGGTAGCGGCTGATGCGCAGCTGCCCGACCGGAGCGTCCGTCAGCGCCCTGGCCTCCTCGATCAGCTCGCGCAGCGACTGCAGGCGCGGCTCCTCCAACGAGAAGTAACTGCCGTCGCCGAGCAATATGTACGAGGCACCGCCGGCGAGCGCAGTGAAAACCTCGGCGAACGGCAGCTCGCGCCCCCCGACGCTGAGGGCGACACCGAGGTCGAACCAGTCGCGTTCCCCGGCGATCTCGGCGGTCGAGACGCCGATCGTCACCGCCTCGCTCACGTCGCGGTAGTCGGCGGGGACGCCGTCGACATCGACGGAGACGTCGCAACGCTGCGCCAGTTGCGGCAGCAGCTCCGTCGTCAGCCGCATACAGTCGATGCCCGTCAGCGACGCAGTGGCAGCGGCCGGCCGGCCCGCGTCGTCGAGCAGCCCGAAGCGTTCCAGGCCCGACCCGGCCAGGACCGTGTCGACGAGGAGCGCGAGCTCTGCGTCCACGTCCCGGAACCCCGGTTGGCCCCCGTTCACGTGCAGCGCGATCCGCCGTGTGGAAGCGCCGACCTGATACGCCCATTCCCATCCGAGCTGGACAGCATGACGGGCGCCGTAGCTGGCGCGCAGCACGAGCGCCGGCGCGGAGATCTCCGGCGGTGTGAACGATCCGTCCGAGGACACCACGGGGGCCGCGCCGCGCAGGGCCGGGCTCAGCTCGTCGGCGAAGCGCTGAAGCCCGCTGGCCGGGACCCGCACCTGCGTGCGATCGAGCACCATCCGTTGCAGCGGCGCCGGCGTCTGCCCGCGCAGCCGCAGCAGTCGCAGCGGGCGGTCCTCCGGCGCGCGGCCCGTGCTCGCGTCGACGCAGACCAACCCGTGCCCGCTGGAGCCCAGGAAGAGCACGGGCTCGAGGTCCCCGACCTGCTCGCCGTCGACGCGGATCGCGGGTGTGATGGCCGCCCCGCCACCGGCCCCGCCGGTGACATCCAGCACGAGCTCACCCGGCAGGGGCCACGCCACTTCGCCGAGCCCGTTGCGGGCGTGAATGAGCCTGACGCCGGTCCGCCGGGCCTCATCGAGCAGCGACCACAGCTGCGCGCTGTCGCAGTCGCTGAGGTCGAGCGTCTTGTCGGCCCCGTAGCCGTAGTAGTACGAGCGCGGCTGGTGAGCGCGCTGGACGGCGTGCAGCTCGCGGACCAGCGCCACGTGGTCGGGGCGGTAGTCGCGGACCTGCCACGCCTCCAGTCCGTTCCACGCCAGCGAGCCGTTGACCCAGCCACCGCGCGCACCGGGCCGCATCAGCCTGGCTAGCAGCCGCGGGGCGCCCTGGCCCGCAGCGCCGCTCATGCGCAGCGCCAGCTCGATCGCCAGCGGGCCGCCCGTCGCGTGCGCCCGCGGCGCCTCGGCGAGGGCA
>DATHJG010000293.1:0-6651 GCA_035489875.1 Solirubrobacteraceae bacterium
AGCTGATCCGGCAGTTGAGCCTGATCTCGTACCTGATGGCGGAGCGGCGCCCCGTGACGGCAACCGAGATCCGCCGCGACGTCGAGGGCTACTCGGACATGACCGAGGACGCGTTCGCGCGCCGCTTCTACGCCGACCGCGCGGAGCTGGACTCGCTCGGCATCCACCTGTCGGTCGACCGGCCCTCCGACGGCTTCTCCGAGCAGGAGAACTACTCGCTCGCGCCCGAGGCGTTCTTCCTGCCCGCCATCGAGTTCACCGACGCCGAGCTGGCGGCGCTCCAGACCGCGCTGAGCCTGCTCGACGGGGAGTTCGCCTACGCGGAGCCGCTGCGGCTGGCGCTCCAGCAGCTCACCTGGGGCCGGCCCAGCCCGCTCGGCTCGCCGGCCCAGCGCGCGATCGGGCTCGGGATCACCGGCTCGGCCGGCGGCGCCGAGCTGTCGGCGCGGCTCGCCAAGGTCGACACCGCGATCTATCGCCGCAAGCGGATCGAGTTCGAGTACTTCACGATGCAGACGGGCGCGACCGCGCTGCGCAAGGTCGATCCCTACGAGCTGCTGTTCGAGGGCGGGCAGTTCTACCTCGTCGGCTACTCCCACGAGCGCGGCGGCATCCGCGTCTTCCGGCTCTCCCGCATCCGCGGCAAGGTCGCCTACGCGACGAAGGCCGAGCACGACTTCCAGCGTCCCGAGGACTTCGACCCGCGCCGCTACGCCAACCGGATCCAGTGGCAGCTCGGCGAGGCGCGCGCGACGGCCGAGATCTGGGTCTCCGACCGCATCGCCTGGCACGTCGAGCGCAACTTCGGCCGCTACGGCGAGCTGACCGAGGCGGACGACGGCGGCCACGTGTTCCGCACGCCGTACGCGATCGCCCGGCTCGTGCTCGCATGGGCGATCGGCTACGAGCAGCACGCGCGCGTGCTCGGCCCGCCCGAGCTGGCGGAGGAGCTGCACCGGCGGCTGGACCGCGTCGTCGAGCTGCACCGGGGCGAGCCGTTCGTCACCCCCGCGGCGGGTAAGCCGCCGGCGGCCGCGGCGGCCGACCGAGAGCCGGCGGCGCGTCAGCGGGACGCGGCCGGCATCCGGCCCGAGCGCTTCGCGCGGCTCGTCACGCTCGCCTCCGTGCTGATCCAGGCCGGCCGCGCCGGCCGCAAGCTCGACTCCGCGCAGGTCTGCGAGCAGCTCCAGATGTCGCCGCAGGAGCTGCGCGAGGACGTGGCGGTGCTCAACGTCGTCAACTTCGGCGGCGGCGCGTACGTGCTGTACGCCGAGGTGCTGCCGAACGGGGAGATCGAGGTCGATCCCGAGCCGTACTCCGACACGTTCGACCGGCCCGCGCGGCTGCTCCCGATCGAGGCCCGCGCGCTGCTGGCGGCGATCGAGCTGCTCGGCGTGCACCTCTCCGAGCATCTGCCCACGGCGCGCGACAAGCTCGAGCGCGCGCTCGGCGACATCGCCAAGGAGGGCCTGCTCGTGTCGAACGCGCGCACCGACGACGCGATCGCGCGCCAGGTCGGCGAGGCGATCGAGGCGAGCCGCCTGATCGAGCTCGAGTACTACGCGGAGAACGAGGACGAGTTCTCGACCCGGATCGCCGAGCCGTACGCGCTGATCAACAGCCGCGAGGGCTGGTACGTGCGGGTGTTCGATCCGGCCAAGGACCAGATGCGCAGCTTCCGGCTGGACCGGATCAAGCGCATCGACGTGCTGGACGAGACGTACGAGCCGCGCGCGGACCTCGACGCCATCGCCGACGTCGAGGGCTGGCAGCGGACGGGCGAGGTCGAGGGCTCGCGGGTCGCGCACGTGTGGATCTCGCCGGAGCACGCGCGCTGGATCGCCGAGGAGCGCACCGTGCTGGCCGAGCTCGACGACGGCGCGATCATCGTCGAGTGGGCGTTCAAGGGCGAGCGCTACCTGGTCAAGCAGATCCTCAAGGAGGCGGGCGACGCCGCCGTCCTCGAGCCCCCGGACGTGCGCGAGCACGTCCTCGCCGCCGTCGAGCGGCTTCTGGCACCCTCCTCGCGGTGAGCCGCCGCGCCGAGATCGCCATGTCCGCCACGGAGGTGGCGGCGCTCCTGGACGAGTCGCGGACCGTCACGTGCGCGACGGTCGGGCGCGACGGGTGGCCGCACCTGATGCCGCTCTGGTACGTGGTCCGCTCTACGCAACCGACCTCGTCGGCGGGCACAAGCGGGACCCTGTGGGCGTGGACCTACGCGAAGTCGCAGAAGGTGCGCAACCTGGAGCGCGACCCGCGCTGCACGCTGCAGGTCGAGGTGGGCCACGAGTACGTGGAGCTGCGCGGCGTGATGCTCGCGTGCGAGGCGGTCATCCACCGCGACCTCGACACGGTCGCCGCGGTCGGCGCCGAGATCGCCGCCCGCTACGGCGGCGACGACCTCACCCCCGAGCTGGCGGCCGCGATGCGGGCGCAGGCGGCCAAGCGCGTCGGCCTCCAGTTCGTCGAGCGGCGCCGCGCAAGCTGGGACCACCGCAAGTTGGGAGGCACGTATTGAAGGGGATCATCCTCGCCGGCGGGTCGGGCACGCGGCTCTACCCGATCACGCAGGGCATCTCGAAGCAGATCATGCCCGTGTACGACAAGCCGATGATCTACTACCCCCTGTCGACGCTGATGATGGCGGGCATCCGCGAGGTGCTGATCATCACGACGCCGCTCGACCAGGAGCAGTTCCGGCGCCTGCTCGGCGACGGCTCGCAGTTCGGCTGCCGCTTCGAGTACGCCGCGCAGGAGACGCCGCGCGGCCTGGCCGACGCGTTCATCGTCGGCTGCGACTTCATCGGCGATGACGCTGTCGCGATGATCCTCGGCGACAACATCTTCTACGGCTACGGCCTCGGCGCGCAGCTCAAGGTGCTGACGGACCCCGACGGCGGCGCCGTGTTCGCCTACCACGTCGCCGACCCCGAGCGCTACGGCGTCGTGGAGTTCGATCACAAGAGCCGTGCGGTGTCGATCGAGGAGAAGCCCGAGCAGCCGAAGTCCAACTACGCGGTGGTCGGGCTCTACTTCTACGACAACGACGTCGTCGACATCGCGCGCAACATCGCGCCGAGCGCGCGCGGCGAGATCGAGATCACCGACGTCAACCGCGAGTACCTGCGGCGGGGAAAGCTGCGCGTCGGCGTGCTCGACCGCGGCACCGCGTGGCTGGACACGGGGACGTTCGACTCGCTCATGCAGGCGGCCGAGTTCGTGCGCGTGATCGAGGAGCGACAAGGGCTCCGGATCGGCTCGCCGGAGGAGATCGCCTGGCGCGAGGGGTTCATCTCCGACGCGGAGCTGCGGGCGCTCGCGGAGCCGCTCGTCAAGAGCGGCTACGGGACCTACCTGATGGGGCTGCTCGACGGCTCAGCTCGGTGAGCACCTCGGGCAGGCCGCCGTCCGCAATCCGGTGGGCGTCGCCCAGCTCTGCGGGCGCATGCGTGGTGGTGACGGCCCACACGGTCATCCCCGCCGCGCAGCCGGCGGCGATGCCACTCGGCGCGTCCTCGAGCACGAGGCACGCGGCGGGGTCGGCGCCCAGGCGCTCGGCGGCGAGCAGGTAGGAGTCCGGCGCGGGCTTGCCGCGCGCGACCTGGTCGGAGGAGACGAGCACGTCCGGGATCGGCAGCCCGGCTGCGAGCAGGCGGGCGTGGGCGAGCGGCCGCACGCACGAGGTGGCGATCGCGACGACCGGGAGCGCGAGCACGCCGTCGGCGCCCGGGAGCGCGACGAGGCCCTCGGTGTCCCCGACCTCGGCGTCGACGAGGAACGCCGTCTCCGCGTCGAGCGTCTCCGCGCCGACGTGCTCGGCGACGACGTCGCGCGCGGGCCGGCCGTGGTTGCCGGCCTGGATCGCCGCCCCGTCGAGCCCGTGCCGCGCGCCCCAGCGGGCCCACGCGCGGCTGGTCGCCGCGACCGAGTCGACCAGCACGCCGTCGAGGTCGGAGATGACCGCGGCGAACGTCACCGCAGGCGCTCCTCGATGCGCCCCGCCGGGCGCGCGCCGACGCCGGTCGACCTCATCGCGCGGCCACCTCGAGCGGGTGCCCGTCGAGCTCGCGCACCGGCTCCGCCCGCCCCGTCGCCCGGCGCGCGAGCGCGAAGACCACGAGCGCGCCGAGGATCAGCAGCGAGAGCGCCCACGGCAGCGTGAGGGCGTCGGCGAGGACGCCGATCACCGGGGGACCGGCGAGGAAGCCGAGCGACCCCATCGACGAGACCGCGGCGATGCCCGGACCCGGCGGCGTGTCGGGCAGGCGCCCGGCCGCACTGAACATCAGCGGCACGCCGTTGGCGACGCCCAGGCCGACGAGGAAGAGCCCGACGAGCGCGACCGCCGGCTCGCCGATCAGCAGCATCGCGCCGAGCGGGATCCCGGTGAGCAGCGCACCCCAGCGCAGCAGCGCGACGGCGCCGATGCGGTGGTTGATCCAATCGCCGGCGACGCGCCCGACCGTCATGCCGGCGGTGAAGAACGAGTACGCGAGCGCGGCGAGCGCGGCGCTCACGCCGAGGTCCTGCCGCAGGTAGAGACCGCCCCAGTCGGCCATCGCGCCCTCGGTGACCATCACGAGCAGGCACAGGACCGCGAGCAGCAGGACGCCGTGCGACGGCAGCGTGAAGCCCGGCGTGTCCTCCCCCTCGGCGGCCGAGCCATGGCCGATCCGGCTGGCGCTGACGTAGAGGAGCGCCAGCAGCAGCGCGGACGTGATCGCGACCGTCACGCGCGCGTCGAGGCCCAGCGCGGAGCACAGCGCGGAGAAGCCGGCGCCCGCCATGCCGCCGAACGCCCAGCCGGCGTGCAGCGAGGACATGATCGGCCGGCGGAGGTCCTTCTCCACCTTCACGCCGTGGCTGTTCATCGCGACGTCCTGGGTCGCGCTCGCCGCGCCGAGCACGAACAGCCCGGCCGCGACGAGGATCGGGTGCGGCGCGAGCACCGGCAGGTTGATGGCGAGCGCCATCGCGATGCCGCCGACCCACACGATCCGCTCGGACCCGTGGCGCACGATCGCCTGGCCGGCGATCGGCAGCGCGAGGATGACCGCGATCGCCATCCCGACGATGACGAGCCCCATCGCGCTCTTGGAGAGGTCGAAGCGCTCCTGCACCCACGGGATCTGCGCGACCCAGGCGCCGATCGCGGCGCCGTTGACGACGAACACGCCGGTGGTCGCCCAGCGCGCGGTCATGCGCGCGTCACCGTGACGCCGAGCGCGCGGTAGGGGTCGAGCAGCTCGTCGGGCGCGGCGGCCTCGACGACGACGTGCGTCAGCTCGGCGACGGGCGCGACGAGGTACGGGCTGCCGGCCCGCAGCTTGTCGGAGGTGGCGAGCGCGATCACGTCGGCCGACGCCTCGACCATCGCGCGCTTGACGTGCGCCTCCTCGAGGTCGTCGGTCGAGAGGCCCACGTCGGGGTGCAGCGCGCACACGCCGAGCACCACCGCGTCGGCGCGGATCGAGCGGATGAAGTCGACCGCGGTCGCCCCGACCGTGACCTGGGCGGACTTGTCGAGCCGCCCGCCGATCATCACGACCTCGGCGGTCGGGTGGTCGGCGAGGGCGGCGGCGATCGGCGGCGAGTTGGTCAGGACCGTCCGCGGCACGTCGGCCGGCAGCCGGCGCGCCAGCTCGAGGTTCGTGGTCGAGCCGTCGAGCAGGACGACGCGCGCCTGGGCGAGCACGCCGACCGCCGCGCGGGCGAGCGCGGCCTTCGCCTCCGTCCACGTCTCCTGTCGGTGGCTGAACGAGCCGGGCTGGGGAGCGGGCGGCAGCGCGCCCCCGTGCACGCGCTGGACGAGCCCCTGCGCGGCGAGCTCGCGCAGGTCGCGGCGGATCGTGTCCTCCGACACGCCGAGCTCCACCACGAGCTGGGCGGCGACGACCTTGCCGTCGCGCTCGAGCGCGGCGAGGATCGCATGACGGCGCTCAGCGGAGAGGAGCTGGGTGGCTGCACGGTCCTGCACGGACGTGCATGGTACTGCACGCTTCTAGGCCAGCTTCTGCCGCTGCCGCTCGGGCGTGATCTCGACGACGTTCCAGGCGAGCCTCAGGCGCCTCATCGCGCGCACGATCCACGCGGTCGGGTCGACCTCCCACCAGCGCAGCCCGTGCACCGCCGAGCGCGGGAACGCGTGGTGGTTGTGGTGCCAGGACTCGCCGAAGGAGAGCAGCGCGAGCCAGAAGACGTTCGTCGAGCGGTCGTCGATCGCGAAGCGGCGCGTGCCGAAGAAGTGGCAGACGGAGTTGATCGACCACGTCACGTGATGCAGCAGGAAGATCCGCACCGCGCCGCCCCACAGCGCGCCGGTCAGGCCGTCCGCCAGCGTGCCCCCGATCAGCCAGCCGAGGCCGAACGGCATCGCGAAGCCCGCGAGCACGAACAGCGGGAAGCTCTTCTGGATCACGTGCATGCCGCGGTCCTCGTAGAGGTCCTTGGCGTAGCGCTCGGGCGGGGCCTGGCCGGCGCGGTCGAACAGCCAGCCCATGTGCGCGTACCAGAGCCCGGCGAGCGCGCCCTTGATGCCGCCGCCGTGGCCGTGCGGGGAGAGCGGGTCGCCCTCCTTGTCGGTGTGCGCGTGGTGCTTGCGGTGGTCGGCGACCCACGTCATCACCGGGCCTTGCACTGCCATCGAGC
>DATHJG010000294.1:0-3538 GCA_035489875.1 Solirubrobacteraceae bacterium
CCGACATCCGCGCCGGGCGGCTCGCTCCCGGCGCGCGGCTGCCGGGCGAGCGCGAGCTCGCGCGGCGGCTGGAGGTCGGGCGCGCGTCGGTGCGCGAGGCGATCGCCGCGCTCCAGCTGCGCGGCGTGCTCGCGACGCGGCCGGGCTCGGGCTCGTTCGTCGCCGCCGACGCGCTCGACCGGCTCGCCCCCGGGACCGACCTCACCGCCCACGACGCCGGCCCGTTCGACCTGCTCGAGGCGCGCCTGCTGGTCGAGCCGGGCGTCGCCGCCCTCGCGGCGCGGCGCGGGCGGCGCGACGTGGAGGCCGAGCGCCTCCTCGACGCGATGGACGCGGCCGAGGCTGAGGGCGATCGCGCCGGCTGGAACGACGGCGACCGCCGCTTCCACCGCCGGCTCGCCGCGCTCACCGCGAACCCCGTCCTGCTCGGCCTGGCCGACCACGTCGCGGCGCTGATGGACCAGCCGCTCTGGCAGCGCTTGCGCGACGACTCGATCGCCCTGCCCGGCCGCGCGCGCATCCACGCGGCCGAGCACCGCATGATCTACGAGGCGATCGTCGACGGCGACCCCGCCGCGGCCTCGTTCTACGCCACGCAGCACCTCGAGCGGGTGCGGCGCTACATGACCCACGACCAGGAGGGCTGACGTGCGCTTCCCCGGCATCATCCCCGCCGTCACCACGCCGTTCGACGCCACCGGCGCGGTGGATTCCGACGCGCTCGCGCGCAACCTCGCCGCGCTGCTCGACGCCGGCGTGCACGGCTTCGTCGCCACCGGCACGATGGGCGAGGCCGGCTCGCTCGGCGCGGACGAACGGCGCCTGGTCGTGGCCGCCGCGGTGCGCGCCGCGGACGGCCGCGTCCCCGTGATCGCGGGGGTCTCGTCCGGCACCCCGGACGCCTCGATCGGCTTCGCGACGGCCGCGGCGGAGGCCGGCGCCGACGCGATCATGCTGCTCCCGCCGCTCGGCTACCGCGCCGACGCGCGTGAGACCGTCGCGTTCTACCGCGCGGTCGCCGGCGCGGTCGCGCTGCCGATCATGGCCTACAACAACCCCGAGGCGAGCGGCGTCGACATGGCGCCGGCGCTGATCGCGCGGATCGCCGCCGAGGTCGAGCAGGTCGTCGCGATCAAGGAGTGCTCCGGCGACGCGCGCCGGATCGCGGCGCTGCTGGCCGCCGCGCCCGAGTTGGAGGTGCTGGTCGGCGGCGACGACTGGGCGCTCGAGGGCTTCTGCGCCGGGGCGACCGGCTGGGTGACCGGCGTGGCCGACTGCGCGCCGGCGGAGTGCGTCGAGCTCTACGAGGCCTGCCGCGCGGCGGACCTGGAGCGCGCGCGGGCGATCTACGGCCGGCTGCTCCCGCTCGCCCGGCTCGACATGACGCCCAAGCTCGTGCAGTTCTTCAAGGGCGCCCAGGACGCGCTCGGCTTCACCGGCGGCCCGGTCCGCCCGCCGCGGCTGCCGCTCGACGACGCCGACCGCGCGGTGCTGGACGCCGCGGTTGCCGCGCTGCGGGCACCCGCGGTGGTGTAGGTGCGCGCGGCCCGCTCGATCGCGGCGGTCGACTCCCACACCGAGGGGATGCCGACGCGCGTGGTCGTCGGCGGGGTGGCGCCGATCCCGGGCGCGACGATGCTCGAGCGCAAGCTGCACTTCGAGGCGGAGCTGGACGACCTGCGGCTGCTGCTGATGCGCGAGCCGCGCGGCCATGGCGCGATGTCCGGCGCGATCCTGCAGCCGCCGACGCGCGACGACGCCGACTGGGGCGTGCTGTTCATCGAGGTGTCCGGCTGCCTGCCGATGTGCGGGCACGGGACGATCGGGGTCGCCACCGTGCTGGTGGAGACCGGGATGGTCGACGTGCGCGAGCCGGAGACCGTCGTGCGGCTCGACACGCCCGCCGGGCTGGTCCAGGCGCGCGTCGCGGTGGAGGACGGGCGGGCGCGGTCGGTGACGCTGCGCAACGTGCCGAGCTTCCTCCACGCGACCGATCGCCAGGTCGACGTGCCGGGGCTCGGACGCGTCCGCTACGACATGGCGTTCGGCGGCAACTTCTACGCGATCCTCCCGGCTGCGGACGTCGGGCTGGAGGTCGATCCCGCGCGGGCGGGAGACCTGATCGAGGCCGGCCTGGCGATCATCGCCGCGATCGACGCCGTGGATCGTCCGGTCCATCCCGAAGATCCGCGGATCGCCGGCTGCGCGCACGTCGTCCTCCATGCGCCCGGCCGCGACGGAGCCGACGCGCGGGCCGCGACCTCGATCCACCCCGGCTGGCTCGACCGCTCGCCGTGCGGGACGGGAACGTCGGCGCGGCTCGCGCAGCTGCACGGGCGCGGCGCGCTGCGGGTCGGCGACACGTTCGTCAACGAGTCGGTGATCGGCACGCGCTTCACCGGCCGGGTGGCGGCGGAGACGACGGTCGGCGGGCGCCCGGCGATCGTGCCGGAGATCACCGGCCGCGCGTGGATCACCGCGATGGGCCAGTACCTGCTCGACGCCGACGACCCGTTCCCCGCCGGCTTCGCTCTGTGACGGAGGTCGTGGTGGTCGGCGCCGGGATCGTCGGCGCCGCGGTCGCGCGCGAGCTGGCGGTCCGCGGGGTGGCGGTCACGGTGCTCGACCGCGGAGCGGTGTCGGGCGGGACGACCGGGCTCGGCGAGGGGAACGTGCTGTGCTCGGACAAGCAGGCGGGGCCGGAGCTCGAGCTCGCCCGCGCCGGGCTCGCGGCGTACGGAGAGCTCGAGGAGCGGCTCGGCGAGGAGGCGCGAATCCGCCGCAAGGGCGCGCTGATCGTGCACCCGGAGGAGGAGACCTGGGCGGGCGAGCCGGCGCGGCTGGAGCGCGTGGCGATCCCGGGCGCGCGGCTGGTCGGCGCCGACGAGGTGCGCGAGCTCGAGCCGGAGCTGACCGGGCCGGTGCTCGGCGCGAGCCTGTTCCCGGACGACCTCCAGTGCGACCCGCGAGCGATCGCCCGGGCGCTGGCGCGCGAGGCCGCGGAGGCGGGGGCGACGATCCGCGAGGGCTGCGCCGTCGAGGCGATCCTGGTGGCGGGCGGCGCGGAGCCGCGGCTCGTGGGCGCCGGTGAGCCGCGGGCGGCGGGCGGTGGCGAGCCGCGGGTGGCGGGCGGTGCGCCGCGCGTCTGCGGCGTCATCGCCGGCGGCGAGCGGATCGCCGCCCGCGCCGTCGTCATCGCCGCCGGCCCGTGGAGCGCCGCGCTCGCCGCGGGCGCCGGGCTCGCGCTGCCGCTCGAGCCGCGCAAGGGGCAGCTCGTGCGGCTCGCCGCGCCCGCGCCCGGCCTCGTCCGCCACAAGGTCGTCGACGGCTCCTACCTCGCCTCGGTCACGAGCGCCGGCAGCGGCCTGGAGGTCTCGACCGTCGTCGAGACCACGTACGACGGCGACATCCTCGTCGGCTCGTCGCGCGAGCGGCGCGGCTTCGACACGAGCGTCGACCCGGCCGTGAGCGAGGCGATGGTGGCGCGCGCGGCGCGGCTGTTCCCGCACCTGCGGCAGCTCCCGCGCGCCGCCGCCGG
>DATHJG010000295.1:0-2339 GCA_035489875.1 Solirubrobacteraceae bacterium
CGCGGGCAGCATCACACCCGCTCGCGGAACCCTCCCGATCGGGCGCGTGGTGCGGGCCGCGGCGGGCACGGGCGGCAATCAGGTCATCGGGTGGCAGTACAACAACGACGGGATCGGCGCTGCTGCTGCGGCGATCAAGGAGAGCGCGGCTGGCGGCACGGCGTTCCCGCGCACCGCGACCGACACGGTCACCGTCAGCGACGCCGCCGCGAGAGCGGCAGTCGCTCCCGCCCGCACCGCAGCCGATAGCGCGACCGTCTCCGAGGCCGCGACCCGGAGCACTCCGAAGGGCCGCACAGCAACCGACAGTGCCACCGTCAGCGACGCGGCGGTCGGGACCGCAGGGACGAGCCGCACCGCCGCCGACTCGATCAGCGCCACCGACGCGGCGGCCAGGGCGGCGGTCGCGCGCGCCCGGACCGGCACGGACACCGCCAGCGTCTCCGACAGCGCGGCAAGGACGTCCCCTCGCGCGCGCACGGTCACGGACTCGGCGACCGTCTCCGATACCGCGGCGCGGGCTGCGGGCACGCGGGCGAGGACGGCGAGCGACGCGGCCACGATCGCTGACACGGCGGTCGTCACCGGGTCGGTGAGCAACCTCACCCGCACCGCCGCGGACAGCCTCACGGTCACGGACGCGGCGACGCGCGCCACCCCGAAGGCCCGGAGCGCGACGGACAGCGCGACGGTCACCGACCAGGCCGCGCGAGCCGCGATCACCCGGGCGAGGACCAGCGCTGACGCCCTGAGCGTCACGGACAGCGCCGCGGGCGTCCCCGTCGTCACACGCGCCGCGGGGGACACGGTCACGGTCGCCGACGTGCTCGCGCGCGGACCGTTCTTCCTTGTCCGTGGCGCCTCAGACGTGGTCGTGCTGTTCGATGCCGCAGCGGCTATCGCGGGCAGCATCACACCCGCTCGCGGAACCCTCCCGATCGGGCGCGTGGTGCGGGCCGCGGCGGGCGCGCAACGGCCCGGCCGGATCGGACGACTGGTCCGCGCGAGACAAGGCGTCGTATCGAAGAACGGACTGGTGCCCTGATGCCCTTCAGCGTCTCTCTCGCCGACAACACGCCCAGCCCCCGCTACGGCACCCCGGACCCGGGCGTGTGGACGCAGGCCCGTTGGGAGGAGGCTGCCGCGCGCTCCGGGCCGTGGACCGCGGTAGAGACGCAGACGCTCACCCCCGCGTACACGGACCCCGCGCTCCCGCCGAGCTACGACCTCACGAGCGAGCAGATCACCGCCTACCCCGGGTGGATCAGGCTCGTCTGGCTCGACGCCGGTGGCGTGCAGGAGCCGACGGAGCCCGTGTTCGTCGGGTCCGCGATTCGCCCGTCGGTGCAGGAGGTCGCGAACCTCATGCCCGACCGCACGACACTGCCGCACGCCGTCAACGGGCAGAACGAAGAGGCCGGCACGTTCACCGCCGACACGCGTCCGAGCGCAGCGCAGGTCGACGCGCTGATCGACCTGAACCTCGACGCGATTGACAGCAAGGTCCCCGCGGACGCATCCGGTGAGGTGCAGCGCTCCGCGCGGAGCATCGTCGCGTTGCACACCGCGATCCTCGCGGAAGCCACGTACTTCAGCCACCAGGGCGAAGTGAACACGGCGCGGATCGAGCTGTAGGAGCGCCTGATCGAGCAGCACACCGCGACACTCGACGCCGCCGCTGAGGACAACCAGCCTGGGGGCGTCCGGTACGGGAGTATCCCGATCACGACGGTCGTCGCAGCCTCGAGCCCCGTCACGTCGGAGTTGCTGCCGTGAGGTTCGAGATCGACGTCGACGGCGTACTCCGCAACCACAAGCGGATCGAGTCGCTCGGCGAGCGGATGCTTGACCTGCGACCCGCCGGTGACCGCGTCCTCGACGAGCTCGCGGACGCTGAGCGCCGGCATTTCAACTCGGTGCCGTGGGCACCGCTCGCCAAGTCGACGCGCAAGCGCAAGCAACGCCAAGGCACGCACGGCCGCACGATGCGGGAATCCGGCCTGCTCGAGCGCACAATGACAGGCCGCGGGGCGGTGGCGCGACGTCACGGGCAGCTCAACCGCCGTGGCCGGTCGTCCGTCCTGTTCGGGATCAAGCGCGGCCGCGTCGACATCTTCTACGCCCGGTTCCACCAGAAGGGCAAGGGCGTCCCGAAGCGCATCATCGTCCCGAACCCGACCGCGATGACGAGCGTTCGCATCGCGCGCGTCCTGCTCGACCACATCACTGAGGACGCGCGGTGAGTCTGCTCGGCCCGATCGTCTCGGCGCATCGTGTTGAGGCGGAGTTGATCGGCGTGCTGGAGGAGTGGACGCACACGTACCTCGGCGCCGCTGAGC
>DATHJG010000296.1:0-3292 GCA_035489875.1 Solirubrobacteraceae bacterium
TTAGATTAGTAGACCCCGGGAACACGCGGCTGCCGCGTGGAGTGGGACTGCTGCATCTCCTGGCCCGCGGCCCGCCAGAGCTGGAGCCGGTCGAAGCGCTCGCGCGCCTCGGCGATCTCGACCTGGTGCAGCTTGCCCCAGTCGAGCAGCGGCGCGAGCGCCGCGAGCAGCGCCTCGCCCGTGTCGGACAGCTCGTATTCCACGCGCGCCGGGACCCGCGCGTAGACGTGCCGCAGGACGAGGCCGTCGCGCTCGAGCTGACGCAGCGTGGCGGACAGCATGCGGCGCGAGACGCCATCGATCTGGCGGAGGAGCTCGTTGAAGCGATGGGTGCCGCTCGTCAGCCGCGCGAGGACGGCGAGGCTCCACTTGGCGCCGAGGACGCCGAGCGCCCCCTGCAGGGCGTCGAGGCCAGGCCCGTCAGCCACCCAGGGCCCGTTCGCACCTGCCGTTGCGGGACGCGTCTGCACAGCGTGCAGCAGTGTGCCACGTTTGCGCGAAAGTCGTGAACGTTGCGTGTACGGCTTAACGACGGCTCAATCGTTGCGTGGAAGCCCGGCCACGCGTGCTGCCGCCATCGCGTCGCGTGCCGCGAGTCGCGCTTGGCAGGATGCGCCGATGCTCGAGCGCCCCGTCCTCGTCGCCCCCGACTCGTTCAAGGGCACGTTCCGTGCTGCGGAGGTCGCCGGCGCGATCGGGCGCGGGCTGGAGCGCGCGGGCCTGATGCCGCCCGACCTCTGCCCGCTGGCCGACGGCGGCGAGGGCACGATGGAGGCGTTGCTGCTCGCCCTCGGCGGCGAGGTCGTCGGCGTCGAGGTCGAGGATCCGCTCGGGCGACCGGTCATGGCGCAGTTCGGGCTCGTGGAGGACGGCGGCACCGCGGTGCTCGAGATGGCGTCGGCGTCCGGGCTCGGGTTGGTGGCGGAGGCCGAGCGCGACGCCTGGGCCGCTTCGACGTACGGCACCGGCGAGCTGATCTGCGCCGCGGCGGATGCGGGCGCGCAGGTCGTGCTGGTCGGCGTCGGCGGGTCGGCGACCACCGACGGCGGCGCCGGCGCGATCGAGGCGATCGACGCCCACGGCGGGCTGGGCGGCGCGCGGATCGTGGTGCTGACCGACGTGCGGACGCCGTTCGAGCGCGCCCCCGCGGTCTACGGGCCGCAGAAGGGCGCGGACCCGGACCTGGTCGGCCGGCTGGAGGAGCGACTCGCCGCGCTCGCCGCCCGCCTCCCGCGCGACCCGCGCGGCGTCCCGATGACCGGCGCGGCCGGCGGGCTGAGCGGCGGGCTCTGGGCGGCGTACGGTGCCGCGCTCGAGCCGGGCGCGCCGTTCATCCTCGACGCGCTGGACTTCGACGCGCGCATGCGCGCGGCCCGCGCGGTCGTGACCGGCGAGGGCAAGCTCGACGAGCAGACGCTCGAAGGCAAGCTCGTCGGCGAGATCGGCACCCGCACGCGCCAGGCGGGCGTCCCGCTCCACGCGATCGTCGGCACCGACCGGCTCGACCAGTTCGGCAAGCGCATCATCGACCTCCAGGTCGTGCAGGAGGCGACGAACCTCGAGGAGATGGAGGCCGCCGGCGAGAACCTGGGCCGCGGCTTGCTGAACGGAACCGTGTAGGCAGCTCCGCCGGTCATCCGGACGGCGGTCTGACCGCCAGGCCGCCATTCTGCCTCGGCCGGAGGCCTCGTCACCGGCTTCGCCTCGGCCGTCCGAGACCGGGCTTCGCCCTCTTGTTTGGTAACCGCGGGCGCCGGTGTGGGTAGGAGGCTCGATGCCGCCGCGGCCGCAACTCTCGCTCCCGACGCCCGGCTCGCGCCGCGCGGTCGTCGTCGGCGGGGGCTCGTTCGGCACCGCCGTCGCGGTGCTGCTCGCGCGCGGCGGCCTGCGCACGACGTTGCAGACGCGCACGCCCGAGCAGGCACAGCGGCTCGCATCCGACCGCGAGAACAAGATCTACCTGCCGGACGTGGAGCTGCCGCGGGAGCTGCGGATCGAGCCGGCGAGCGCCGGGCTCGCGCGCGCCGACTACGTGTTCCTGGGCGTCCCCTCGCGCGGGCTGGCCGAGGTGATCGCCGGCCTGCACGCCGCGGGGCTGCCCCGCCGCACGCCGGTGATCAGCCTGGCCAAGGGCCTCGTCCCGCCCAACGGCGCCCAGCCCAGCGTGCTGCTGGGCGATCTGCTCGGGCCGGAGCGCGTCGCGGTGATCGGCGGTCCCGCGCACGCGCGCGAGATGGTGACCTCGGGCGCGGCGCTGGTCGCGGCCGCGGTCGACGAGCGGCTCGCGCTCATGATCGCCGACGTCTTCACGCGCGCCGGCCTCGTGTGCGAGCGCTCGAGCGACCCGGTCGGCGTGGAGCTCGCGGGCGCGGCCAAGAACGCCGCCGCGCTCGCCGCCGGCGCGACCGAGTCGCAGGGCCTGAACGCCGCGGGCGCCGCCGCCGGCCACATCTTCAGCGAGGTGTGGCGCTACGCCGCGCTGCAGGGCGCCCGCCCCGAGTCGATGATCGGCCTCGCGGGCACCGGCGACCTGGTCGGCACCGCGCTCGCGCCCCAGTCGCGCAACCGAAGGGCCGGCGAGCTGCTCGCCCAGGGCATCCCGGCGGAGCAGATCCCGGGCCGGATCGGGCAGGCCGTGGAATCGCTCGACCTCGTGCCGCTGCTGGCCTCGGCGCTTGCCGCCGCGGGCATCGAGGCGCCCGTCACGAGCGCGCTGCACCGCCTGATCGAGGGCGAGCTGCCGCTCGACGACTGGGTGGCGCTCGTCCGCGCCACGGTGCCGCCGCCGGCGCGCTTCACGCCGCCGAACTGGTGGCAGCGGCTGCTCGCGCGGCGGCGCCGGCGGACCGCCCGCTCTTAGTCCGTCCTGGTACACCCTTCACCTGGGGCTAAGAAACGCCTTACCGCGACTTAGGTGGACCCCTGTTCCATGTCCGCACTATGAATCGGACCAGCCGGCTTTCGAACGTGCTCTTCACCTTCCTCGGGGCGGCAGCCGTCGGCCTCGTCATCGGCGTGCTCGCGATCGCCGGCGTGTTCGACGCCGGCGAGCGCGTGGTGGTGCGCGAGGCGCCACAGTCGTCCTCGACACCGGTCTCCCAGCCGCGCGCCGCCGCCAACAGCGTGTCCGATATCTACGCGAAGACGGCGCCCGGCGTCGCCTTCGTCGAGGCGCAGGGCACCGGCGGGAACGGCGGCACCGGCTCCGGCTTCCTGTTCGACGGCCAGGGTCACGTCGTGACCAACGAGCACGTCGGACACGGTCTTGATCGTCAGCGTCTTCGCCAGGCCG
>DATHJG010000297.1:0-2592 GCA_035489875.1 Solirubrobacteraceae bacterium
ATAGATGTGCACCGCGTCAGTGGGAGCCATCGAGGCGACCTCCTCGGCGACGGCCGCGAAGATCCCCGCCGGGGGCACGCCGCGCGCGACCAGCGTCGCCACGCGCCGCAGCGCCGCCTGCTGCTCGACGCGCACGCGGAGCTCGGCGCCGCGTGCGGCGGCGGTCCGCTGCGCCTCGCGCAACTCGGCGTCGATGCGCCGGCGGTCCGTCACATCCCTGGCAATGCCGTAGATGACGCTCTGGTCCGGCACGACCCGGCCGCTCCACTGCAGCCACCGCTCGGACCCGTCGGCGCAGATGAAGCGGCACTCGAACTGGGTCATGTCCTCCCCGCCGACGACGTCGGCGAACGCCTCGCGCGCCGACTCCAGGTCGTGCGGGTGGACGAAGTCCGAGAACGGACGGGAGAGCAGCTCCTGCGTCGAGTATCCGAGCGTGTGCCGGAACGCCGGGTTGACCGCCCGGTAGTACCCATCGAGGCCGACGATGCCGACCAGGTCGAGCGAGAGCTCGAAGATCCGCTCCACATCGCGCTGCGCCCGCCGGCGCAACGTGATCGCGCGCCCGACCAGGAACACGATGCCCGCCGCGGCGAACGGCCAGGCGAGCGCGAGCCAGGGGAGCGTGGACTGCAGCCCCGACGGCGGCTCGCGCCCCACGTCGATGCCCCAGCGGCGTCCGAGCATCTCGAAGCTCGCCCTGCCGTGGGTCGCGGCGAGCATGCCCTCGATGCTGCGCCCGTCCTCGGTGATCGCCACGCGACGCGGGTCGCCCCCCAGCGTGGTGGCGAACCACCCCCGGGGAACGAATGCCGCGAGGTAGCCGCGCCGGTTCGGGCCGCGGCCGAAGCTCGCGGCCTCGAGCAGGTAGAAGCCCGGCTCGCCCCCGAGCGAGCCCGGCCTGCTCGCGCCGACGGCGAATATGGTCGCGCGATTGCGGATGGCGGCGGCGAGGGCGGAGAAGCTCGACACGTCCACGCCCAGACGCAGCTCCGGGCGCGTCCGGCTGGTGAAGGTGGCGGGCAGGTACGCGCGCGCCGGGGGAGCGCGCTCGAAGCGCCCGGACGACGTCACCCGCGTGATCGGGGCGCCGAGGCGGCGCTCGTAGCGCCTGCGCTCGGCGTGCGGCACCCGTTGCACCCACAGCACGTCGTCGAGCCCCACGCTGGCCGACGTGCCGGCCGCCCACCGCGCGAAGCGCGCCTGCCGCGGCTTGGGCTCGCTCGCCAGCACGTCGGCGAGGCCCGCGACGTACGCCCTGGCGCGCCCGAGCACCTCCTGCGCGTGCACGGTCTCGATCTGGGCGCGGCGCACGGCTGCCTCGTCGCGATCGCGCCGGATCGTCGTGCTCGTCAGGAAATAGCCCCCCAGGCCCAGGAGCACGGTCACGACGGGCAGCGCGACGCGCAACGAGCCGGGGGAGCGAAACCACGAGTGCCGGAACACTCGGTCCATCGTCAGACGACGGTACTCGCTTCCAACCCGGCGCAGTTAGCATGTCCCGATGACCCGCGGTGCCGGACGGTTGGCACTGGTCGCGGGCGTGCTCGCAGCGTTCGCCAATGGTTGCGGCGGCGGCGAGGAGCGCTCGCACCTGAACACCCGGAACGTCCGCCTCGTGGCCGTGGTCAAGGGGCTCGACAACCCGTTCTTCGTGACGATGCGCGACGGCCTCGTCGCGTCCGCCCGCCGACACGGCGCCCGGCTGCGCGTCGCCGCCGCCCCGGCGGGATTGCAGGACACGGCCGGCCAGGCCTCCGAGCTCGAGTCCGCGGCCGCCGATCGCCCCGCCTGCTACGTGGTCAACCCGATCAACCAGACCAACCTCATCCAGACGCTCGCGCGCATCCCGGAGAAGGCGCCGATCGTCAACGTCGACTCGGTGATCGGCAGAGAGCCCGCCCAGGCGGTGGGCGTCGAGATCACCAGCTACGTCGGAACCGACAACGCCGCGGCCGGGAGGCGGGGCGCGGACGCGATGGCAGCGCTCGTCGGCCGCGGCGCAAGAGTCGCGGTGATCGCCGGGATTCCGGGCGACGCCGGGAGCGGACTCCGCACCGAGGGCTTCAAGCAGGGCGCGCGCGGCCGCTTCGAGGTGGTGATGACGTTCGCCGCGGACTTCGAGCGCGAGAAGGCGAGGCTGGCGGCCGAGGGTCTGCTGCGGGCGGACCCGGACATCGACGGCGTCTTCGCGGTGAACGACCTGATGGCGCTCGGCGTCGCGGATGCCGTCAAAGCCGCCGGCAGACGCGACGACGTGGAGGTGATCGGCCTCGACGGCATCCGCCAGGCCCTTGCCGCCGTCAGGCGCGGCGCGCTGTCGGCGACCGTCGCCCAGTACCCGTACACGATCGGGCAGCTCGGCGTCGAGGCCTGCCTGGCGGCGGTGCGCGGGGAGCCGGTGCCCGCCATGATCGACGCGCCGATCCAGCTCGTCACGAGCAAGAACGTCGCCCAGGCGGAGGCCAACTTCCCGCGGCCGGTCGAGCGTTTCGACGACCCGTTCGCACAGCCGCCCGAGAACTGAGCGGCCGTCACACGGCGGGCGCTTCGACGATGCGCAGCCGCCCCTCCGTGGCGATCACCGTGGGG
>DATHJG010000298.1:0-3969 GCA_035489875.1 Solirubrobacteraceae bacterium
CCCGAGTGGGACGGGCGGACACGGCGGCGGCGATGTGCTCCTGTTGCAGGACGTCTTCGCGGGTGGCGCGTCCGACCCGCTCGGCCGCGCCGCGAGTTGGCGCGATGGTGCACGCGCCGTCATCGTCGGCCTGGCCGGCAACCGGTCGCTCGAGTCCGGTCAGGCCGTGCGCATCGCCGATCTCGATCTCGGCAGCGCCGCCGACGACCTCCCGGGGCCGGGTTCATGACCCGCACTCTCGTCACGGGCGGCGCGGGTCGCCTCGGCCGAAGCGTGGTGCAGGTACTCGCCCGGGCCGGGCGCGACGTCGTCTCGGTCGACCGCGACGTGGTGGAGGGGCTCCCGGCGGTCCAGATCGAGATGGATCTGCTCGACGCCGACGCCCGGCGGGCACTGTTCGCCGACCAGCGGCCCGACGAGGTGGTGCACCTCGCCGCGATCCCCGCGCCGTTCCTCGCTCCCGGTGACGAGACCTTCGCGATCAACACCTCGCTCGCCTACGGCGTGATCGGCGGAGCGCTCGAGACCGGCGCGCGCTCTGCGCTCGTCGCGACGAGCCCGACGGTCGTCGGCTACGGTTCGCCCGGAGGGTGGGCGCCGGCCTATCTGCCAATCGACGAGGAGCACCCGCTCGCCCCGTGGAACGACTACGCGCTGTCCAAGCAGGCGATCGAGCTGCTCGTCGCGGTCACCGCGCGCGCGTCGGGCGACCGTATCCGCATCGGCGCCTTCCGCCCGTGTTACGTCGTCGCCCCCGAGGAGTGGGAGGGCGCGATCACCCAGCAGGGTCACACGGTGCTCGAGCGCCTCGAGCGTCCGGAGCTCGCATCCGTCGCTCTCTTCAACTACGTCGACGCCCGCGACGCCGGGGAGTTCGTCCTCGCCTGGCTCGAGCGGGCCGACGGCATTCCGAACGGCACGGTGTTCTTCGTCGGTGCGGGCGACTCGCTCGTGCGCGGACCCGTCGCCGATGCGCTCGCCGAGTGGGTGCCCGAGGCCGCCGAGGCCGCCGCCCCGCTGCTCGCGGACGCACCTGTCTTCTCGAGCGCGCTCGCGGAGCGGTTGCTGGGCTGGCGCGCCCGCCGCAGCTGGCGCACCGAGATGTCGGGATCCGATACAGCCGGAGCGAGCGAGGAGGTCGGGGTTGGCTGACATCCTCTTTGCCGACGGAGTGCTGTTCTTTCCCGTGACGGCGTTCGACGAGGCGGGCGGGGTCGACGCGGCGACGACCGAACGGCACGTCGCGGCCGGCGTCGCGGCCGGCCCGGGCGGGGTCTTCGCCGCGTGCGGGACCGGCGAGTTCCACGCCCTCGCCCTCGACGAGTACGAGACGGTCCTTCGGGCGACCATCGCCGGCGCCGCCGGGCGAGTGCCCGTCGTGGCGGGCGCCGGGGGCCAACTGGGACACGCGATCGCCTGCGCGAGGATCGCGGAGCGCCAGGGCGCGGACGGGCTGCTCGTGCTGCCGCCCTATCTCGTGGAGGGCACCCAGGCCGGGTTGCTGCGCTACGTCGAGGCGCTCGCGGCCGCGACCGAGCTACCGCTCATCGTGTACCACCGTGGGTCGGGCCGGGTGACGCCGGAGACCGCGGCGGCGTTGTTCCGAATGCCGCAAGTCGCGGGCCTCAAAGACGGTGTGGGCGACATCGCGGTCGCGCAGCAGATCGTGCTCGCGGGCGCCCGCTCGGGACGCGATCTGCTGTTCTTCAACGGGTTGCTGACCGCCGAGCTGAGCCAGGCCGCCTACCGCGGGATCGGTGTCCCGCTCTACTCCTCCGCGGTCTTCGCCATGGCTCCCGAGATCGCGAACGCGTTCTACCGCGCCGACCGGGCGGGCGACGACGAGGGGCGGCGCCTGCTGCTCGACGGCTTCTACGACCCGTTCGTGCGGCTACGGGACGAGTCCCCCGGATTCGCCGTCGCGCTCATCAAGGCGGGGCTCCGGCTCGCCGGTGTCCCGGTCGGCGGCGTCCGCCCCCCGCTCACCGACCCGGATGCCGCGCAGACCGCTCGGCTGGCCGCCCTGATCGAGCGCGGCCACCGGCTCGCCGCGCGATGACGGCCCTGCTCTCGGCGGTGCGCACCCGGCCGGTGCGCGTGCCGCTCTCGCGACCGTGGGGGCCGGATGTCGCGGAGGTGCATGTCCTCGCGGTCGAAGCACGGACCCGCGACGGAGCCGTCGGCCACGGGTTCAGCTGGACGCCGTCGATCGGGGCGAGCGCCGTGCGAGCCCTCCTCGAGGACGATCTCGCGCCCTTCGCGCTCGACCGCCCCGCCGAGCCCGAGCAGTGGCAGGCGAACTGGGAGCACCTGCACGAGGCGGGTGGCGGCGGGATCACGACGATCGCCCTCGCAGGCCTCGACCTCGCGCTCTGGGATCTCCGTGCGCGCGTCGTCGGCGTCGGCCTTCCCGAACTGCTGGGTCGCCGACACGACCGGCAGCCCGCATACGGCAGCGGTGTGAACCTCGACTATCCGATCGCCGAGTTGGTGGCTCAGGCCCGGCGGTGGGTGGCGGCCGGGTTCCGCGCGGTGAAGATCAAGGTCGGCAAACCGGATCTCGCCGAAGATCTCGACCGGCTTGCCGCGGTGCGAGCGGTGCTCGGCCCCGACCGCGACCTGCTGATCGACGCCAACCAGCGCTGGGACCTGGAGCGCGCGACCGCGGCGATCGAGGCCTTCGCGCCGTTCTCGCCCGGTTGGATCGAGGAACCGCTGCGCGCGGATGACCTCGCGGGGCATGTCGAGTTGCGCCGCCGCACGGGAGCCCGGATCGCGCTCGGCGAGAACGTGCACACCGTGCACCGGTTCCGGGACTTCCTCGACGCCGGCGCCGTCGACGTCGTACAGCCCAACATCGTGCGGGTCGGCGGGATCACACCGTTCCTCGTGATCGCCGACCTTGCGCGCGAGCGCGGGGTCCAGGTGGCGCCGCACCTGCTTCCCGAGCTGTCGGCGCAACTCGCGTTCGCACTGCCCGAGACGACGTGGGTCGAGGACGTCGAAGATGCCGGCTTCGGCCAGGCGGGCGTGCTCGAAGAGCCCTGCGGCGTCGTGATCCGCGACGGCTGGGCGGTGGGAGGACCGCGCGCCGGCCTCGGCATCCGGTTCCGCGCTTCCGAGGAGGAGATCCCATGACGACCGTCGACACAGCGGCAGAGTCCGCGAAGGCCGCGTTCCCCGAACTGGGGCGCACCGCCGACGCCGTGCGTGCGACCTGGCTGAGGGCCGTCGCCGAGGCGCTCGACGCCGCGGCGCCCGACCTGCTTCCGATCGCCGCCGACGAGACGGCGCTCGGCGATGCCCGGCTGCGTGGCGAGATCGCCCGCACGACGGGACAGTTGCGGCTGTTCGCCAGCGTGCTCGACGAGGGTTCGTACCTCGAGGCGACGATCGACCATGCCGTGCCTGACGCGATCCCGCCCAGCCCGGACCTGCGCCGGATGCTGCGGCCGCTCGGCCCGGTCGCCGTCTTCGCGGCGTCCAACTTCCCGTTCGCGTTCTCGGTCGCGGGTGGCGACACCGCCTCGGCGCTCGCCGTCGGGTGTCCCGTCGTCGTGAAGGCGCATCCCGGCCACCCGGCACTCTCGCGGCTCACCGCACGGATCGTCGAGGAGGCGCTACGCGCCGCGGGTGCCCCGAACGGCGCCTTCGCGATTGTCGAGGGGCGCGAGGAGGGCGTCGCGCTCATCGAACACCCGGCGATCGCTGCCGCCGCCTTCACGGGGTCGGTCGCCGGCGGACGCGCGCTGCACGAGCGTGCTGCGCTGCGCCCCGAGCCCATCCCGTTCTTCGGCGAGCTCGGGAGCCTCAACCCGGTCGTCGTGACCGCCGCGGCGGACGCGGCTCGAGGCGCGGCGCTCGCCGCCGGGCTCGCGACGTCGTTCCAGCTCGGGTCCGGCCAGTTCTGCACCAAACCCGGTCTCGTCCTCGTACCGGTCGGCTCCACCCTCGAGCGGGAACTGCCTG
>DATHJG010000299.1:0-2696 GCA_035489875.1 Solirubrobacteraceae bacterium
GCACGGGCATCTGCAGGAGGTGATCGTGCAGAACTTCCGCGCGAAGCCCGGCACCCGGATGGCCGAGCATCCCGAGCCGACGCTCGACGAGCACCTGTGGACGATCGCGGCGGCCCGCATCCTGCTGCCACCCGCGGTGCACGTGCAGGCGCCGCCGAACCTGGCATACGAGGACTTCCCCCGGCTGCTGGATGCGGGGATCGACGACTGGGGCGGGGTGTCGCCCGTGACCGTCGACCACGTCAACCCTGAGGCGCCCTGGCCGCACGTCGAGCGGCTCGAGTCCGCCGCGACGAGTCGCGGGCTCGTCCTCGCGCCTCGGCTGCCCCTCTACCCCGAGTACGTCGCCGACCTCGACCGCTGGGTCGATCCGTCCGTCGCTCCGGCCGTGCGCCGCGCTTCCGACTCCCTCGGACTGGCCCGCGAGGACGTCTGGGCGCCCGGGGAGTCGCGCGAGATCCCGGCGCGCTTCCGGCACCCGTTCACCGGCGCGCGGGCGGAGGAGCCGGCCGTCCGCGACGCGCTGGCGTCCGCGGCCCGCGACGCCGAGCTGACCGAGGAGCAGGCCACGGCGCTGCTGTGCGCGCGCGGGGGCGACCGCCTTGCGATCCTGGCCGCGGCGGACGCACTGCGCCGCGAGGTCTGCGGCGACGAGGTCTCCTATGTCGTCACCCGGAACATCCAGTACACGAACGTGTGCTACTTCCGTTGCGGCTTCTGCGCGTTCTCGAAGGGACGGCTGGCCAACGACATGCGCGGCGCCCCCTACCTCGTGCCCGAGGAGGAGATCATCCGGCGCGCCGCCGAGGCATGGGACCGAGGGGCCACCGAGGTCTGCCTGCAGGGCGGCATCCATCCCGCGTTCGACGGCGACTACTACGCGTCGGTCGTCACCGCGATCCGCGAGCACGTCCCCGGCCTCCACGTCCACGCGTTCTCGGCGCTCGAGCTGTGGCAAGGCGCCGCGACGCTCGGCGTGTCGCTGGACGACTACCTCGCCCGGCTGCGCCGTTTGGGGTTGTCGTCGCTGCCCGGCACGGCGGCGGAGATCCTCGACGACCATGTGCGGCAGCTCATCTGCCCCGACAAGATCGACACGCGCCAGTGGCTCGCCGTCCACGACGCGGCGCACCGCGCCGGGCTGCGCTCCAACGTGACGATGATGTTCGGCCACGTCGAGCGCCCGCAGCACTGGGCACGCCACATGCTGCTCGCACGCGAGCAGCAGCGGCACAGCGGAGGCTTCACCGAGTTCGTCCCGCTGCCGTTCGTGCACATGGAGGCGCCGATGTGGCGGCGCGGCCTCGCGCGCTCGGGCCCGACGTTCGGCGAGACGCTGCTCGTCCACGCCGTGGCCCGCCTCGTGTTGCATCCGTGGATCACCAACATCCAGGCGTCCTGGGTCAAGCTCGGGGGCGACGGGGTGCGCGCCGTGCTGCGCGCCGGCGTCAACGACCTGGGCGGGACGCTGATGAACGAATCGATCTCGCGCGCCGCCGGGTCCGAGCACGGTCAGGAGATGCCGCCCGACCGCATGGAAGCGCTCATCCGCTCCGCCGGCCGGGCGCCGCGCCAGCGAACCACGCTCTACGACACGCCACCGGCCGAGCAGGTCGCGCGCTCGTTCGCGGCCGACGCGCTCGCGGAGCCATGGAACCCGCCCGCTCGCGACGCCGGCTTGCGCATCCCCAAGCGGCACGCGCTCGTGCGCCACGAGTTCGGCCGGACGACGGTGTCGTGATCGTCACGCTGCCAGAGGCGCTGACGCGGGCGCGACGCAACGGCGCCGCCCTCCCAGGATTCAGCTGCTACGACGCGGAGACCGCGGCAGGAGTGCTGCGCGCCGCAGCCGGGCGCCCCGTCGTGTTGCTCATCCCGGCACGGCTGCTCGAGCTGCCCGGCGGAGACCTCGTCGCGGCTGCGCTCTGCGCGATGTCGGAACGCGCGGGGTCGCCGGTCTGCGTGCAACTGGACCATGCGCATGATCTCGAAGCTGTGCGCACGGGGATCGACTGCGGCGTCGGCGCCGTGATGGCGGACGGCTCGCACCTCCCGCCCGCAGCCAACCTTGAGTTCGTGCGGGCCGTGTACGCGCTGGCCGCGCCGCACGGCGTGGCCGTCGAGGCCGCGGTCGGGGCGCTGGCGGGCGACGAGGACGTGGCGCAGGAGGCCGAGCCCGGACCGTTGGCCGACCCCGACGAGGCGGCGGCGCTCACGCGCGACGTGGCCGTCGACTGCCTCTCCGTCGCCATCGGCAACGTCCACGGCCTGTACCAGAGCCGGCCTGCGCTCAACCTCCCCCGACTGCGCGAGCTTGCCGCCGCGGTCGAGGTGCCCCTCGTGCTCCACGGCGGGTCGGGTCTGTCGCCGAACGCGACACGCGCCGCGGTCGCCGCCGGCGTTGCGAAGGTCAACTACAACACCGAGATCCGACAGGCCTATCTCCGCCGCACCGGCGAGCAACTGCCGGACGCGCGGGTCGGAAGCCGGCTGCTCGACCTCCACCGCGAGCAGACGCGCGCCGTCGCGGCAGTGGCCGGCCAGAAGCTGGCAATCCTCGCCGCAGATCGCCGATGCCGGCCTCCTGTGAGTGCGGCGGAGGCCGGACGTTGAGCGCGGGGCCTGCGGCGCTGCTGGCTCCGCGTCGTCGAACCGACCGAGAAGAATCGCGCAAGCATCGTAATGCTGAGAACGAG
>DATHJG010000300.1:0-6307 GCA_035489875.1 Solirubrobacteraceae bacterium
CGCGCGCGGCTCACCGGCTCCGGATGACGCAGCGCAGGCCGAGGTGGGTCGTCGACGTGTCGACCTCCTCGGACTGGCGCGCCGCCGGGCGGTAGCGCAGGCAGTAGTTCGGCGCGCAGAGGTGCGAGCCGCCCTTGATCACGTGCCGCGCGAATCCGCCCGGCGCCGCGGCCGGCGCGCAACAGGGCGAGGCCGACTCCCGGGCCCCGTCGTACAGGTCGCACGTCCACTCCCACACGTTGCCGGTCATGTCGTAGAGACCGAAGCCGTTCGGCGGGTAGGAGGCGACCGGCGACGTGCCGAGATGGCCGTCGAGGCGCAGGTTCTGCCAGGGGAACTCGCCCTGCCAGCAGTTGGTCATCCACTGCCCGTCGGGCGTCTCCTCGTCGCCCCAGGCGAACCGCTTGCCCTCGAGCCCGCCGCGCGCCGCCCGCTCCCACTCGGCCTCGGTCGGCAGCGCCTTGCCGGCCCAGGCGGCGTACGCCTGCGCGTCCTCGTACGCGATGTGCGTGACCGGATGGCGGCCGCGCGTGTAGGTGTCCGAGCCCGGGCCCTCGGGCCGGTGCCAGCAGGCGCCGGGCACGTAGTGCCACCAGGCGCGCGAGTCGAGGTCGACCGGGCCCTGCGTCGGGCGGAAGACGATCGAGCCGGGCACCAGCAGCGCGGGATCGGCGTCCGGGTAGTCGGCGGCGGAGACCGGGCGCTCGGCCAGCGTGACGTAGCCGGTCGCCTTCACGAAGCGGCGGAACTCGCGCACGGTGACGGGCCGCTCGTCCATCCAGAACCCCTCCACCGTCGCCTCGCGGACGGGGCGCTCCTCGGGATAGAAGTCCTCGGCGCCCATCAGGAACGCGCCGCCGGGGACCCATGCCATGCCCTCGGCGGGGGGCTGCGGCGCGTCGCTGGTGGCCGGTGCGCTGCTCACGAAGCTCCAGCTTGTCAGCTCGGGCACGGAGCGTCATCACCCGGCCGGGATGACGCGGGTGCTGACGCGCTACGGCGCGAGCAGCTCGAGCTCGCGTGCGCGGCGCACCGCACCGCGCCGGTCGGGCACGTCGAGCTTGCGGTAGACCGCCTTGAGGTGCGACTTGACCGTGTTGACCGAGACGAACAGCTCCGAGGCGATCTCGTGGTTGGACATCATCGTCGGCAGGAAGCGGAGCACGGCGGCCTCCCGCTCGGAGAGCGGCTCGACGAGCAGCACGCGCGGGCGTCCGTTCCCGCGCGGCTGCTCGAGCTCGGAGAGCAGGTTCCCGACGAGCGAGCGGTGCGCCGTGCCGCTCCGCAGCTGCCGCCGCAGCAGCGGGGCGACCGCGAGCCCGAACGAGGCGAACGGCTGGACGTGGCCCTGCGGCTCGGCGTGATCGAGCGCGCGCTCGAGCGAGGCGGCCGCGGTGACATGGTCCGCTTCCGCATCGACGGCGAGCGCCTCGAGGATCCAGATCAGCGTGCGCGTCGAGGTGAACGCGGTGCCGCCGTTCTCGAGGAACGGCGCGATCGCCGCGCGCGCGCCGTGGGTGTCGCCGGCCCGCAGCCGAAGCCGGCCCAGCGCGGCGGCCTCCTCGGCGGTGCGCGGTCCGCCGCGCAGCGCGGCCTCCGCGTCGGGCTGGCGCCCGAGCGCCGCGACCGCGAGCGCCTCGAGCCCGCGCGCCAGGCCGCGCAGGCCGGGCTCCAGAGGGAACGCGTCGAGCGTCTCGCGCGCCAGCTCGATCGCGTCGAGCGCGGGCTCGGGGCGGCCGGCGGCGGCGTGCAGCCGCGCCCGATGCAGGCGGACCGCGACGCGCAGCGGGGCCTCGCCGGTCTGGGCCAGCAGCTCTTCCGCGCGCTCGAGCTGCAAGTCGCTCTCGTCGAGCCGGTTGCGCTCGAACGCGACCGCGCTGCCGACGAGCGCGGCGATGCCGAGCGGCCACGTGCGCGTCCAGCCCCGGCGCTCGGCGAGCGCTTGCGCGTCATCGGCCAGCCGAGTCGCGGTCTCCAACCGGTCCTCGAGCACGGCAAGCGCGCCGAGGTGCACGGTGCACAGGAGGCGAAGCCAGTCGAGCCCGCCCAGCTCGGCCGCGCGCCGGCCCGCCTTGAGGTCGCGCTGCGCGCCGCGCCGGTCGCCGGTCCACAGCTCGGCGATGCCCAGGTTGGTGAGCGCCAGCGCCCTGAGATCCTGCTCGCCGATCAGCTCGCGCTCGGCGTCCAGGTTGAACTCCAGCAGCGTGCGGGCGCCGGCGAGCGCGCCGTCGAGGTCGCCGCGCAGCCGCCCCCGCATCAGCATCACGATCGCGGTGGCGAGGTCGAAGCGGCCGCGCCGGCCCGCGGGCACGCGCCTGCGCCCGGCCGTCGCGCGCGCCAGCAGCGCGGCGGCGCGCGCCTCGTCGCCGGCGCCGAGCAGGACGCCCGAGAGGGCGAGCGCCAGCTCCGGATCCTCCGCCGTCCGCTCGCGCGGGAGCTGCTGGAGCACGGCGCCGAGCACGTCGAGCTCGCCGCGGACCAGCAGCGGCACCCAGTGCTCGCTCGCCAGCGCGCCGACCAGGTCCCAGTCCGCCGCCGCGGCCGCGTGCTTCAGCGCCGCCGCCGGGAGCTGCCGGTCGGCGTGCCAGACGGCCGCGCGGCGGTGCAGCTCCGGCACCGTCTCGGGCAGCTCGTAGCGCAGTTGCGCGCGCAGCAGCTCCCCGAACAGCGGGTGGTACCGGTACCAACCGCGGTCCGCGCCGAGCGCCGAGACGAGCGCGTGCTCCCGTTCCAGCCGCGCGAGCGAGGCGTCGCCGTCGCGGCGGCCGGTGATCGCATCGGCGAGCGGGGCGGATACCACGTCGGCGATCGAGGTCTGGAGCAGGAACTCGCGCAGCTCGGCCGGCTGCTGCGCGAGCACCTCGGCGAGCAGGAAGTCCGCCACGGTGGCGTCGTCGCCGGCGAAGTGGGCGACGAACCCGCCCGGGTCGGGATGGCCGCGGAGGGTCAGCGCGGCGAGCCGCAAGCCGGCGGCCCAGCCCTCGGTGCGCCGCCACAGGCGCGTGGTCGACTCCGGCGGCAGCTCGACGTGGTTTTCCTCGAGCAGCGCGCCGGTCTCGGCTTCCGTGAACGCGAGGTCGCGGTCGCGCAGCTCGCACAGCTCTCCCGCGACGCGCAGGCGCGCGAGCCGCAGCTGCGGGTCGACGCGGGTGGCGATCACGATCCGCAGGGCGGGCGGGGGGTGGCGCAGCAGCCGATCGAGGTCGACCACCGCGGCCGTGTCGCCGAGCTCGTGCAGGTCGTCGAGCACGAGCACGATCGGCTCGCTCAGCGCGTCGAGGGCGTTGGTCAGCGCCGGGATGATGAGGTCGACCGTCTCCGACGGGTGGATCGCCAGCGAGGCCACGGGCTCGGGCGCGCCGCCCCGGGTGAGCGCCTCCAGCACGCCGCGCCAGAACCGCCGGCGGTCGGCGTCCCCCCGGTCCAGCGACAGCCAGGCGACCGGTCCGTCGCACTGGCGCTCCGCGACCCAGGCGCTCACGAGCGCGCTCTTGCCGGCGCCCGCACCCGCCGCCAGCAGGGTCAGCGGACCCTCGATCCCGGCATCGAGCCGCGCGGTCAGCCGCAACCGTGACACCCAACCGGAGGGGACCCTCGGCGGGTTGAACTTCGTCGCTGTGAGCGCGTCTGATTCCTGGATGGTCGTCACCGGGGCTCGGGGGTAGCCGAGGTGCCGTCGAGGGGGTGATGCTAGGGGAGCGTGCCCGTTCCGAGGGGAGAATCCGGGGGTGGCCGGCGGGGCCGGTCACGGACCGAACCGTTTCGCCCGATTCACCGATGATCGGTGGATTGGTCAAGGGTCCGTCCAAGTGTCCACGGCCGTCGTCCGGTCGTGCCGACTTCTTGGACGGGCCCTAGACCGGTACGCGGCGCGATTCGACGGCAGGCTCCACAAGCGTGGAACCCAGCGACGCCGTGACGACGAGGACGAGCGCGAACGTGAACAGCCACGACAGCAGCGCGAACGCGACGCCGATGAAGCCGAACTGCGACGCGGTGGTCGCGACCGCGCGGGGCATGTAGATCACCGACGCGATGCCCAGCGCGGTCAGCCCGGTCGCCGTGAGCAGCGCCTGCGGGAGCAGCCGCTGCCACGGGAGCCGGCGGCCGATCAGCAGCCAGGGCGTGAACAGCCACATCGCCGCGCTGCACGCGAGCGATGCCGTGGTCGCGACGACGCCGTCGAACAGCCCGACGATCGCGGGCTGCAGCGAGAGGTACACGGCGAGCACCGCGAGCCACTCCAGCCCCCAGGCGTTGCCGCGGACCCCGAACTTCTCGAGCCGCCACGCCCGCATGTAGAGCCGCTGCAGCGCGCGCGTGAACGAGAGCGCCGAGATGACCAGGATGACGAGGCCCAGCGCGCTGATCCCGTCCTGGACCTCGGCGGGCTGGGCGACGGCCTGCCGGACGACCGCGGCCGACTGACCGGTCAGGTCGAGCCGGTCGACGAGCGCGGAGGCCGCATCCTCGCCGCTGGTCGGCGACACCGCGGCGATCACGATCAGCAGCGGCAGCAGCGCCGCGAACGCCTGGCCCGCGAGCGCCATGGCGCGGTCGAAGCCCTCCAGCTCGAAGAAGCGCTGGACCGACCGGCGGACCACGTCGATGGCAGGGTTCACCGGCCCGAACCCTGCCATGCGGATCATCCCCGCGCCAGCACCCGTGCCGCCTGGGACGCTGCCATGCTGCGGCCATGAGCCAACCTCCGCCCGCGACGGATGCCACGCGCCGGACCCGGCTGGCGAACGAGCGGACGTTCCTGGCCTGGTGGCGCACCGCGCTGGCCACGCTGGGGCTCGGCGTCGCGCTGGGCAAGGTGCTGCCCGAGGTCGCGGAGGAGCCGCATTGGCCGTATGTCCTGCTCGGCGCCCTGTGCGCCCTGCTGGGCGCCGTGCTCGCGGGGCTCGGCTGGTGGCGCTACGCGGCCGTCGACCATGCGCTGAGCGGTGGGGAGGAGGCCCGCCCGCCCGGCTGGATGGCGGCCGCGCTCTCGGCGGCGCTGCTGCTGATGGCGCTGGTGGTCGCGGTGCTCGTGCTCGTCGCCTGATCGCCCCCACGCCGCGCCGTGCGGACGGGTGATCCTGCAAGATCACCCTCACCGGGTGATGTGCGCCCGGCCCCGGGGATCGACAGTGGAGGACCACGGGTCCCCGACCGAAGGAGCGACCGTCGTGACCGATTACCCGCAGCGCCCCCGGCGAGATGTCTCCGGCGGTGCGATCGCCGGCATCACGTTCGCCGCCTGCATGCTGACCCTGATCGGCTTCTTCCAGGTGATCGCGGGCCTCGTCGCGATCTTCGACGACAACTTCTACGTCGTCGCGCAGAACTACACGTTCAACCTCGACACGACCGCGTGGGGCTGGATCCACCTCATCGTCGGCGTGCTCATCGTCGCCACCGCGTTCGGCCTCTTCAGCCGCGCGGCATGGGCCGGCGCGACCGCCATCGTGCTCGCGTCGATGAGCGCGATCGCCAACTTCTTCTTCATCCCGTACTACCCCTTCTGGTCGATCGTCGTGATCGCGCTCGACATCTGGGTGATCTGGGCGTTGACGCGGCCGGGGGCGATCGAGACGTGAGCGTGACGTAGGGGCGGCCGGGCCCGCCGGTCCGCCCCATAACGTGCCGTGATCATGGATCGGCCACCTGCGCAGCGCGTGGAGGTCGTGGTGACGGCGCGGACGCTGCTCGCGCTGGTCGGATTCGGCGCGCTCGTCGTGCTCGCGATCCTGTCGCTGGGGACGTTGCTGTCGATCTTCCTGGCCGCGGTCGTCGCGCTCGGGCTCGATCCGCTCGTGGGAGCGCTCGTGCGCCGCGGCTGGAAGCGGGGGACGGCGGCGCTGGTGGTGTTCGTGCTGCTGTTCGTCGCCGTCTTCGCGCTCGTGCTGCTGGCCGCCGGACCGGTGTGGAACCAGATCGTCGACTTCCTCCACGCGCTGCCGGGGTACTGGGACGAGCTCTCCAGCAGCGCCGGATTCCAGGAGATCGTCTCCACGGCCGGGGCGGACGACCACATTCGCACGGCGCTGAAGGACCTCGCCGCGGGCCTGCCGGAGGCCGCGACCACGCTGCTGGGCATCGCCGGCAGCGTGTTCAGCTCGATCCTCGCGCTCGTCACGCTGACGTTCCTCGCGCTCTTCCTCGTGATGGAGCGCCCGATGATCACCGACTGGCTCTTCGGGTTCACCCCACCAACGGCCGAGGCGCGCTGGCGCCCGGTGCTGGAGGAGTCGATCCGGGCGGTGTCGTCCTCCCTGCTCGGGAACATCGCGATCTCGGTCATCGCCGGGACGGTCGCCGG
>DATHJG010000301.1:0-3687 GCA_035489875.1 Solirubrobacteraceae bacterium
CTGCGGCGTGCGGGCGATGTTCTCCGGGCTCCAGCGGATCTGCTGCAGGCCGAAGTAACCGGCCGGCGCGTTGGGATCGATCCCCGTCCGGGTGTCGGTCTCGATCGCGCGGAACTGAGCGACGCGCTCCGCCGGGCCCATGATCTGCGTCCAGCCGGAGTTGAAGCCGGCCTCGACCCGGTTGATCTCCGAGAAGCTGTCGTCGCCGTTCTCCTGCTCCCACAGGTTCCCGGAGTACGGGTCGAACGTCATGCCGAACGAGTTGCGGATGCCGTACGCGTAGAGCCGCTTGAGGTTCGCGCCGACCACGCCGCCGCGCGCCGTGCCCTCGCGGTAGAACGGGTTGTCGCGCGGCGCGGTGCCGTCGTCGTTGAGGCGCAGGATCACCCCGGTGAGGTGGTCGTTGTCCGGGTCCGGCCCGCCGAACTGGTCGTCGTCGATCCCCTCGCCGAACGGCCCGTCGACCAGGTTCTGCGTCTGGCCGCGGCGCCCCGTGTCGCCGACGATCACGTAGAGCTTGCCGTCGGGGCCGAAGCGGATCACGCCGCCGTTGTGGTTGCCGCGCAGCGGCTGGCCCGCGTCGGACTGGAACGCGCGGAAGCGGCGGACCGTCGCGTCGAACGTGAGCGTCGATCCGTTCCACGTGAAACGGTCGACCCGGTTGGCGCGCAGCGGCACGTCGGCGAGGTCCGTGCTGTCGGCGCCCGAGAGCGACTCCGACCAGAACAGGTAGACCCAGCCGTTGCGGCGGAAGTCCGGATGCAGCGCGATGCTCAGCAGCCCGCGCTCGGAGGCCGAGTTGACCGGGAGGTCGAGCACGGTCGAGCGAACGACGCCGTCCTGCACGCGCTTGACCCGCCCCGTGGCCTTCTCGAGCACGAAGAAGTCGTCCGCGGCGAGGAACGCGACGCCGATCGGCGACTCGAGTCCCGAGACGACGAAGCGGACCTCGAGGTCGGGGTCCTCGACCGTCGGCTCCGGCGCCTGCGCGGACGCCCCCGCGGCGAGCCCCAGCGCCCCCACCAGCACGGCAGGCATGATCGCCCGCCGGATCCCGCGTGCACGCGGTCCCATCCTGTACCCCCTGAGGTTGTGACTACCGACGCGGGGCCGTACGCGCGGGCGGGGGAGCCGGTTCAGGTGCGCGCCGATCGGACACCACTTCTTCACCGCGCAGCGCATCGAACACGCGGCCCGCGACGCGCGCGTCGAGGTGACGTACGAGCCCGTGGGTGCCGGCGCCGACGCGCACGTCGACGTCGGCGAGCCGGGCCCGGCGCTGGAGCACCGTCTGGCGGACGCCGTGCTCCTGGAGCCGTGCCGTCGGCGCGAGCACGGTGGTGCGCGCCAGGCGGCGGAAGCGGATCGCGAGGCGGCGGTCCTCGATCCGCCAGCCGGCCGCGCGCCAGCGCGCGGCGCCGAGCGCGGCGGCGGGGAGCGCCGCCAACAGCGGCCAGGGCGCGGCGGCGGGGACGGCGAGGCAGGCGGCGCCGCCGAGCGCGACGGCAAGGGCGGTGGGCGGGAGCAGGTAGCGGCGCAGCGCACGGCGCGGCGCGCCGTCCAGGCGGTCGATGCCGTCCGCCAGCTCCGGCAGCAGCTCGGCGAGGAACGGCTCGACCTCTGAGCGGCGCAGGAGCGGGAAGAGCGTCTGCGCGGCCGCCGCCTCCTTGGCGTAGCCGGCGACCTCCACGTGCACGGTCGCGAGCCCGAACGGCCGGCGCAGCAGGCCCTCGACCACGCGCACGGCCTGCACGCGGGCGACCGGCACCGTCGCCTCGCGGCGCGCCAGCAGCCCGCGCCGGACGCGCAGCCGGTCCTCGTCGCGCGCGATCGTGAAGCCCGCGAACGCGAGCACGGCGGCGGCGGTGGAGAGCAGCCAGGCGACCAGCAGCAGCCCGACGCCCGCGACGATCCACTCCGGCATGGAGTCGGGCACGAAGCGCAGCCCTTCGCGGCCGGCGCTCTCGATGTCGTTGCCCCAGAGCTGCTCGCCGAGCTGCGGCAGCGCGGCCAGGAGCGGGAGCAGGACGCCGACCTGCCCCGCGGTGAGCGCACCGACCAGCAGCCGCCGGCCGCCGAGCCGGCGCTCGGCGAGCGGCGCGCGCCCAGCGGTCGCGGCCGCGGGCGCGGCGCGCCTGCGCAGGGCGGCGCGGATCAGCTCGACGTCGGCGGGGCCGACGGCGGGCAGCGTGATCTCGCCCTCCTTGCCGCCGCCGGCGGTCTGCACCTGCACGCCGCGGACGCCGAACAGCCGTTGCAGCGGGCCGTGCACGGTGTCGATCGCCTGGACGCGCCCGAGCGGGATGTCGGTCTCCTTCTCCGACAGCACCCCGGTCCGCAAGCGGATCGTGCCGTCGCCGACCGACCAGGTGGTCGTCCTCCAGCGGACGTAGCCGGCGATCACCGCGATCACGGCGCCGATGACCGCGTACACGACCGCGCGCGCGATCGGCTGCCCCCCGCCGCCGCCGAAGACGGTCGTGGCGAACGCGATCCCGAGCGGCAGCGCGAGCCCGCGCAGCGACGCGACGCCGAGCACGGCGATCCCGGCGGGATGGAGCCGCCGCGGGGCGATGCCGGTATCGGGCGACGAGCGCGCCGGCTCGTCTGCGGCCGGCACGTCCGCCGCGGGCTCGTCCGCGACCGGCTCGTCCGCCGCCGGCTCCTCAGAGCTCATCGGCCGTGCGCGCCAGCTCGGCGATCCGGTCGCGCACCTGGCCCGCCTCCTCCACCGTGAGCGCCGGGATCTCGTTCGCCCCCGCCGCGGTGTGGAACACGACGGTCGCGAGCCCGAGCGCCTGCTGCAGCAGGTCGCGCTTCGTATCGACGTGCTGCACGCGCAGCATCGGCACGAGCGTGCGCGTGACCGCGATCGCGCCGCGGCGGATGTCGATCTCGTGCTCGCGCACCTCCCAGCGCCAGCGGCGCCAGCGCAGCTCGGGCACCACGACGACCGCGACCGCGCCGGCGATCAGCGCGGCGATCCAGGCGAGCAGCGCCCACGTCCCGCCGGCCACGCCCTGCACGGCGCCCGCGACGATCAGCGCGACCGCGGCGCTGAGCGCTCCCTCGACCCGCCACAGGACCCGCGCGGCGGGCGCGAGCGTGCGCGACGGCTCGGGGGTGCTGGTCGGCGGTCCGGCGGTGACCATCTCACCGCACGGTACCGGCCGGTGTCAGAGCTTCTTGCCGGGGTTCATCACGTTCGCGGGGTCGAACGCCGCCTTGATCGCGCGCTGCATCGCGGCCACCGGGGCCGTCCAGCCGGCCTGGCCGCGCTTGAGCGTCCCGAGCCCGTGCTCTCCCGACACCGTGCCGCCGAGCGCGCGCGCGAGCGAGAACAGGTCGGCGGCGGCGCGCTCCGCACGCTCCAGCGCGGCGGCGTCGCCGGTGGCCACGAGGAACGAGGAGTGCAGGTTGCCGTCGCCGGCATGGCCCCAGCTGACCGCCTCGAGCGCGTGGCGCGCGCCGATCTCCAGCGTGCCGCGGATCGCGTCGCCCAGTCGGTCGAGCGGGACGGCGACGTCCTCTGACACCTTGGCGCCGAGATGGCCGCGCACGGCGAGCGACACGCCGTCGCGCCAGCGCCACAGCGGCGCGGGGTCGGGCGCCTGTACGGCGAGCGCGCCGTCGCCGAGCACGTCGAGCAGCTCGGCGAGCACGCGGGCGGCCTCCGCGGCGCTCCCG
>DATHJG010000302.1:0-11012 GCA_035489875.1 Solirubrobacteraceae bacterium
GGCTCCGTGCGTGGAGGGCGGCGCCGCGGCGGCCCGCGGCGCAAGCGGCGCCCCACCAGCACCGTAGCGCCCAGGACGGCGACGGCGAGCAGGAGCGAGATCGGGCGCGTGAACCAGTCCTTGGTGCGCTGCGTCAGGTCGGCGCCCGGGACGAACAACTGCGAGACGATCGGCACGGCAGCGATCCGCTTGCCGTCGGCGAACACCTCGCGGTAGCCGAACTGCTGCCCGCGGGCGACGGGCCCGGTCACCATGTCGGGCACGCCGACGTCGTTGTACGTGATCTTCGCGCCGGTCCGCACGGCGCGCGTCACCGAGCCGCCCGTGACGAGGTTGACGGTGGCGCCGCGGCGGAACTCGATCTCGGGTTTGTCGACGACCGTGCCCTGCGTCACGGGGTGGATCCGCTCGTACTTCGTCTGCCCCCACGCGAGCAGCGCGAGCGAGTCCTGGTCGCGCGCGGCGAGCGACGGCGTGCCGAGCACGACCGAGACGAGCGTGACGTGGTCGCTCGTGCGCGTGCCGACGAGCACGTAGCCGGCCCCCGCCGTGTGACCGGTCTTGAGGCCGTTGATGCGGCGGTCACGCTCGAGCAGCGTGTTGCGGTTGCGGATGGAGCGCGGCCGGTCGCCGGTGCTGAGCGTCGCCGACGTGCGGTCGGCGACCTTGCGCACGAAGCTGTGCTTGCGCAGCTCGATCGCCAGGCGCGCGAGGTCGTGCGCGGACGAGTAGTTGCCGGGCTCGTCCAAGCCGATCGGGTTCGCGAAGTGCGTGTGCTCCAGCTTCAGCTCGCGGACGCGCCGGTTCATGAGCCGGACGAACGCGGTGCGCGAGCCGCTGACGTGCTCCGCCAGCGTGACCGCGGCGTCGTTGGCGGACTCGAGCATCAGCCCGCGCAGCAGGTCGGCGACCGAGAGCCGTTCGCCCGGACGCAAGCTCAGCTTGGACTCGATCGGCGAGGCGACGTAGCTCGAGGCGGTCACCATGTCGGACAGCTTCGCGTGCTCCATCGTCAGCAGCGCGGTCATCAGCTTGGTCGTCGACGCGATCGGCCTGGCCTTCTCCGCGGCGCGCTCGTACAGCACCTCGCCGGTGCTGGCTTCGATGAGGATCGCCGACTCCGCGGTGAGCTGCGGCGGGGCGTCGGCGGCGCGGGCGGGAGCCGCACCGGCGACGAGCGCGAGCGCGAGCGCGAGCAGGAGCACAGCGAGCGCGGTGAGTTGAGCGGCGGTACGGCGGACCATCACCGCAGCTTGATCTTCGTGCCCGGCGTCAGCGTCTGCGGGTCGAGATCGGGGTTGAGCTCCTCGATCTGCGTCAAGGGGACGTTCACCTTCTCAGCGATGCCGGACGGCGTGTCGCCGGTCTTGACCGTGTAGCTGCGCGGCGGCTTGCGCTTCTTGGTGCCGTTCGCGTCGGGGGTCGCGGTGGACTGCGCCGGCTGGCCGGCGTCCCGCGCGCCAGGCGTGCTCCCGTCGTCCTTGGTGGTGCTGGAGACGACGATGAACAGGGCCAGCGCGAAGGCCACCAGCGCGAGCGGCGCGAGTAAGCGCGCGGGGCTGCGTCCGGCCATCGGCACCGATCATACCCGCCGCTTCGGGCGGAAACCGGTGGATCAGAGCCGTCGGGTCGCACCGGCGCATCGCGGCACGCGGCGCGCTCAGGCGAGCGCCCAAGCCGCTTCGCGGAGCCGCTCGGCCTCGGCCCGCGCGGCCGCCGGCGGCGCCGTGCCCGCGGTCTCGTGCGCGTTCGCGATCGAGCGCGACGCGCTGACCAGGCCGGCCGCGCGGCCGGGCGAGAACGCCGGCGCGAGGTCGGCGACCGAGCCGCCCTGCGCGCCGATGCCGGGCAGCAGGAACGGGGCGTGCGGCATCAGCTCGCGCATGCGGGCGAGGTGCTGCGGGACGGTGGCGCCGGTCACCGCGCCCACCTCGGCGAGACCCGACTCGGGGCCGGGGGTGCCGGCGGCGGCGACGATGCCGGCGATCCGCTCCCACAGCGGCCCGCCCGAGGCGAGCTCGGCGTCGAACAGGTCGGCGGCGCCGGGGTTCGAGGTGCGCACGAGCACGAAGACGCCGGCGCCGTGGCGGTTGGCGCCCTCGACGAACGGCGCGAGCGCGTCGCGCCCGAGCAGCGGGTTCAGCGTCACCGCGTCGGCGCCGAGGCCGGGGCTCGGCCCGTACGGCGTGTCGATCCCGCCGAACACCGCCTGCTCGTAGGCGCGGGCGCTCTCGGAGATGTCGCCGCGCTTGGCGTCGGCGATCACGAGGAGTCCCTGCGCCCGGGCGTGTGCGACGGTCGCCTCCAGCGCGAGCCAGCCGGGGAAGCCGAGCCGCTCGAAGCACGCGAGCTGCGGCTTGGCGGCGACGCACGCCGGCCCGGCCGCGTCGATCAGCGCGAGGCAGTGCCCGAGCACCGCCGCGGCCGCCTCGAGCCGCGGGGCGCGTCCGCCCTGGCCGTGGTCGAGCGCGGCCGAGCGCTCGACGTCCGCGAGCGCCATCGCCAGCCGGGCACGTGACTCGACCAGCGCCTCGACCGCGTCCGGCCACAACTTGCCCGGCTCGGGATCGATCCCCAGGACGATCTGGGACTCGCGTTCGGCGACCGCGCCGGCCAGGCGGTCTCCGAACGGGGTTGCGGGCGACGCTTCGCCGGCGGTCGACAAAGCGTCGCCCTCGCGGCTCTACTTGACGGCCTTCTTGAGGCCGGAGCCCGCCGTGAAGCGCGGGACCTTGCTCGCCGCGATCTGCATGGTCTCACCAGTGCGCGGGTTGCGCCCCTCGCGCGCACCGCGGGCTGCGACGTGGAACTTGCCGAAGCCGGTGAAGGAGACCTCTTCACCGGAGGCGAGCGCGTCCTCGATCGTCTTGATGACGGCATCGACGGCCGCACCGGCGTCCTTCTTGGACAGGCCGCTGCCGTCAGCGACCTTGTCGACGAATTCCGACTTCGTCATTTGCAACATCCTCCTTCGTCCCTTGTAGGGGTCGTGGTGGGCGCGAAGCTAACAAGCGGTCCGGACGCTGTTTTGGCTCTAGCGCGTGGTTCCCGTGAATAACCCGCAATTTGCGGCTTTTTCGGGGACGTCGAGTCGTGGCCGTCACGCCGCGAAATGGCGCTGGACCGCGGATATCAGGCGATTCGCGGCGCTGGCGAGCGCCGGATCGGCGTCGTCGGAGAGGGCCGCCGGAGCGCCAGGGCCGGCGTCGGGCGGGCGGCCTTCGAGCGCCGCGAGGGCGGCGCGGAGGTCCTGGCGGACGACGCCGGGGATCGCGAAGCGGCCGCAGATCGCAACGGCCGCGTGACCGCTCGTGCGGACGGCGCAGACGACGCCGTCCGGCGTCGCGGCCTCGAGCTCGGCGGCGTCGCCGCCGGCGGCCAGGAGGGCGTGCGCGTGGTCGGCGAGCGGGACCGGGCCGGCGAGCACGTGGCCGGCCGCGTCGAGGACCAGACCGGCGCGGACATCGGCGGAAAGCTCGTGCACGTAGTCGAGCGCCAGCGCGGGCGTCAGGGCAGGCGGCATCGGCGTTGCGCAGAATAGGGACCCGTGCCGCTCAACCGCATCGCGTGGCTGACCACGGTCGGGGCCTGCCTGATCACCAGCCTGATCCTCCTCGTCTCCGGATACCTGGGCTACGCCGGAGTCCTCCTGGCGATCGCGCTGTCGGCGGCGATCAACCTGCGCTGAGGGCGGGCGACGTCAGCGCTGCCGCGCGGGCTCCGGCGCCGTGTGGACGATCACGTCCGACAGGCCGGGGCAGCGCACGCGCACGGCCTCCTCGATCCGGCCGGCGTGGTGATGCGCGGACGGGAGCGGCTGCTCGCCCGGGAGCATGATCGTCACGAGGGCGACCCGGCCGTGCTCGCCGTCGCGGAAGCGCACGGAAGCGGGCAGCGAGCCCGTGATGCCGCGGACGGCCTCCTCGACCGCGCTGTGCTCCTCCGCGGTGTCGTCCGCGGGCGGGGCCGACGCCCAGTCGGTGCGCGACAGCGGCTCGATGTGCGTGTGCACGCTTCGGATCTCCGGCACGGCCGCGTGGACCGCCGCCTCCAGGCGCTCGATCACGTCGTGCGCCTCCGCGAGGCTGAGCTCGCGCGGGAGCTTGACGTGCAGCGACACCTCGTACGCGTCCAGCACCCGCATCACGCGCACGTTGTGGACCTCGCGCACCTCCGGGATGGCGGCGGCCGCGGCCGTCGCCTGCTCGCGCAACCCTCCCTCCGGCGCGACCGGCTCGACGTGCACGACCACGTCGGCGTTGCCGAGCGCCTGGCGCACGAGCTCCTCGATCGTGTCGGCCGTCGCGTGTGCCTGCCCGATGCCCTTGTCCGGCGCGACGCCGACGACGAGGTCGGCGAAGTGGCGCCCGGCCGCGTGGCGGACGCGGATGCGCCGCAGCTCCACCGGCTCGCGCAGCCCGGCGAACGCCGCGCGGATCCGGCCCTCGGCGTCGGACGAGGTGCGGTCCATGAGGACCTCGACCGACTGCCACAGCAGCCGCAGCGCGAGGCCGATCACGAGCACGGCGACCAGCACGCCGGCGATCGCGTCGCCTTCCGGCCTGCCGGTCGCGACCAGGATCGTGCCGGCGAGCACCGCCAGCGAGCCGGCGAGATCGGAGGCGAAGTGGACCGCGTTCGCGGCCAGCGCGGGCGACCCGTACCGGCGCGCGCTGCGGCCGCTCGCGACCATCCGCGCGATGTCGGTGGCGATCACGATGGCCAGCACGACGAACGCCCACCACGTCGCCTCGACGCCCTCGCCGCCGCCTGCGGCGAGCCGGTGCATCGACTCGTAGCCGATCGCGAGCGCGACGAGCAGCAGCACCGCGCTCTCGCCGAGCGCCGCCAGGTGCTCTGCCTTGCCGTGACCGTAATGGTGCTCGTGGTCGGGCGGGCGCACCGCGACGCGGACCGCGAACAGCGTCAGCAGCGCGGCGACGACGTCGGTGGCCGAGTGCGCGGCCTCCGCGAGGAACGCGATCGAGCCGGTGATGAGGCCGGTGCCGAGCTTGAGGGCGACGAGGAACAGGGCCGCCGCGACGCTGAAGAGCGCCGAGCGCCGCCGAGCGTGCGCCGCCACGAGGTCGACGGCGTCCGGCGCCGGGCCCTCGGAGGTCGGGGCGAGGTCGACGTCGGCGGCGGTCATGACGTGCGCTCCCGCAGCCACGCCGGCAGCTCGCGCCGGTCGACGTCGGCGGCGGTCATGACGTGCGCTCCCGCAGCCACGCCGGCAGCTCGCGCGGATCGACGTCGGCGGCGGTCATGACCCCCGCTCCTGCAGCCACGCCAGCAGCTCGCGCGCCGCGCGGCCGCGGTGGGAGATCGCGTCCTTCTCGGTGTCCGACAACTCCGCCATCGTGCGGCCGTCGGGCACGTCGATCGGCAGGAACGCCGGGTCGTAGCCGAAGCCGCCCGACCCGCGCGCGTCCACCGCGAGCGTGCCGTCGCAGACGCCGGTGAACGTGTGCGCCTCCCCGTCGGGGTCCGCGTAGGCCATCACACAGACATAGCGGAGGCCCGAGCCGGCCGGCGCCTCGGCGCGGAGCTTGGCGAGGTTGTCGGCGTCGGTCGCGTCCGGGCCGGCGTAACGGGCCGACCGGATGCCGGGCGCGCCGCCGAGCGCGGCGGCCTCGATGCCCGAGTCGTCCGCGATCGCCGCGCGACCGAGCGCGGCCGCGGCGGCGCGCGCCTTTCCGAGCGCGTTCGCGGCGAACGTGTCGCCGTCCTCGGGCGGGAGCGTCACGTGCGCGGGCAGCGCCTCGACGGCGACCCCGTCCATCAGGCGCTCGATCTCGCGGACCTTGTGGTCGTTGCGGGTGGCGAGCACCAGCCGCATGCGTGCCCTAGTGGTCCGTCTCGTGACGATCGGCCTGAAAGGGCGTGCGGCGGCGCCGACAGGCAAGGACGCAGATCCGCAGGAATGCCCCTGGCATTTCAAGGGTCGAGGACACAGCCTGTCGGTGATCGACGTGCGTCATTTCAGGTCGATTGTTGCGAGACGGGCCACTTAGCCGACGACGGCCGCCTGCGCCTCGCGCAGGCCCTCGATCCCGTGCTGCGCGAGCGCGAGCAGCTCGTCCAGATGCGCGCGCGAAAGCGGCGTGCGCTCGGCGGTCGCCTGCACCTCCAACAGCCCGCCGTCGCCCGTCATCACGACGTTGGCGTCGACCTCGGCGCCTGAGTCCTCGCTGTAGTCGAGGTCGAGCAGCGGCGTGCCGTCGACGATGCCGCACGAGACGGCGGCCAGCGTCCCGGTGAGCGGGAGCGACCGCAGCTTGCCCTCGTCCACCAGCCGGCGCAGCGCGAGCTCGAGCGCGACGTAGCCGCCCGTGATCGAGGCGCAGCGCGTCCCGCCGTCGGCCGTGAGCACGTCGCAGTCGACGTAGATCGTGCGCTCGCCGAGCGCCGCGAAGTCGACCACGCCGCGCAGCGAGCGGCCGATCAGCCGCTGGATCTCGACGGTCCGCCCGTCCGGCCGGCCCTTGGTCACGTCGCGTGCCTTGCGCTCGCCCGTCGACGCCGGGAGCATCCCGTACTCGGCGGTCACCCAGCCCCTCCCCTTGCCCATCATCCAGCGCGGCACGGAGTCCTGGATCGACGCCGTGCAGATCACGCGCGTCTCGCCGCATGCGATCAGCACGGAGCCGGTCGCCGTCGCCACGAAACCGGGCTGGATCGTCACCGGCCGCAGGTCGCTCGGCCCGCGGCCGCCGCTGCGCTCGCGCGTCACGGTCATGCGGCCACCGCCCCGCCGACGGCGCTCGCGAGCCGCACCCGCTCGACCTCGCCGAGCGGGAGCTGCAGGAAGCGCGTCCCGTTCGCCCGGAACGGGGCCGGCTCGCCGGTGCAGAGGAAGCCGTAGGCGCCCTCGTCCTGATCCGGGCTGTCGAGCCCTCGCGTGCCGAGCACGTGCTCGACCTGACGCGCCAGCGGCGCGCCGGACGTGACGATCGTGGCCTCGGGCCCGAGCATGCGCTGGATGATGGGGCGCACGAGCGGATAGTGGGTGCAGCCGAGGATCACGGTGTCGACGCCGGCCTCGCGCAGCGGCGCGCAGTAGCCGCGCACCTCGTCGACCAGCCGCTCGTCGATCGTGGCCGCCTCGATCCGCATCGCGAGGTCGCCGCACGGGACGGAGACGACCTCGACGAACGGGTCGATCGCGGCGATCGCCGCCGCGTAGGCGCCGGTCGCGACCGTGGCCGGCGTGCCGAGCACGCCGACCTTCCCGCGCCGCGTCGCGGCGACCGCCTGCACGGCGGCCGGCTGGACGACCCCGAGGACCTCCACGCCGAGCGTCGTCTTCATCAGCCGCTCGCGCAGCGCCGGCAGCGCGGCCGCGGTGGCCGAGTTGCAGGCGACGACGAGCAGCTTGATCCGCCGGGCGAGCAGCTCCTCGGCCACCTGCAGCGCGAACGCCCGGAGCTGCTCTGGCGCGCGCGTGCCGTACGGCAGCCGCGCGGAGTCCGCGAGGTACAGATAGTCCTCGTGCGGGAGCCGCACGAGCAACTCGTGCAACACGGTGAGTCCGCCGACTCCGGAGTCGAAGACCCCGACCGGCCGGCGGCGCACCTCCTCGGGCGCAACGGTCATCGCCGCTGAGTCTGGCACGCGAGCCGCGCCGCGCCTCCCCACCCCGGCGCCCAGCGCCGGGCGATCGCGGGCACGGCCTTCGGCGCGACTGCGCGTGCTGTGAGCACCGATCGACGCCACCGCCGCTACTTCCCCTCGCCGACCGAGTCGATCGCGCCCTTGAGCTTCTTGATGACCGCCTCGGCGATCGTGGAGTCCTTCAGGCCGCCGCTCGCCTTCACCACCCCGGCGAGGATGACCGCCACCAGGAGGATCAACCCGACGTACTCGACGGTCCCCTGCCCGCGGACGTCGCGCGCCGCGCTCGCGAGCGCCGCGTGCGCCCTTCCCTGCCATGCGTAGAGCCTGTGCACCGCTGACCTCCCGGTCGTCGCCGCCTCCGCCACGTGGGTCGGCGGAGCCTGCGTCGATGCTGCGGGCCGCGACGGAACGGCTCCAGGCGTGTTTGGAACAAGAGTGCGCCGAGTTCGTCACGAAAGTACGCTCGGATCGGTGCGCGCGCTCGTCGTGACGAACATGTGGCCGTCCGACGCCGCGCCCCAGCGTGGGATCTTCGTGCGCGACCAGGTGGAGGCGCTGGGGCGGCGCGAGGACGTCGACGTCGAGGTCTTCGCGTTCCCACCCGGCCCGCGCGCGCTGGTGCGCGCCGTCGCGACGATCCGGCGGGCCACCCGCGGTGCGGCGTTCGACGTCGTCCACGCGCACTTCGGGCTCGCCGCCCTGCCGGCGCTGGCCGCGCGGCGCGGTCCGGTGGTCGTGACGCTCCACGGGAACGACCTCTTCGTACGGCGCTCGAGGCTGGTGACCCGCGCGGCGCTGCCGCGCACCGCGCTTCCCGCCGCGGTGTCGCGCGCGTTCAGCCGCAACCTCCCGGGCGCGGGCACGTCCCGGCGCGTCGCGGTGCTGCCGGTCGGCATCTCGCTCGAGCGCTTCCGGCCGATCCCGCGCGCCGAGGCGCGGGCGCGCCTCGGGCTCGATCCCGCCGGCCCGTACCTGTTGTTCCCGCACGATCCCGCGCGACCGCTCAAGCGCTTCGACCGCGCGCGGGAGGCGGCGGGCGACGTCCCGCTGCTGACGCTCGGATCCGTCGCGCCGGAAGAGGTGCCGTACTGGATCAACGCGGCGAACGCGGTGCTCGTGCCGTCCCAGGACGAGGGCTTCGGGCTCTCGGTGATCGAGGCGCTCGCCTGCGACGTGCCGGCACTCGGGACCCCGGTCGGGATCCACCCCCTCGCGCTGCACGGCGTGGAGGGAGCGTTCTGCGAGGAGTGGGACGCCGCGCGGTGGCGGGCGGCATTGGCGCCGATCGTCGACGCGCCAGATCCGCGGGTGGACGGCCGCGCGCGCGCAGAGCTCTTCTCCGCCCACCGCATGGCCGATCGCGTGGTGGAGGCATGGCGCGCGGTGATCGCCGAGCGCGCGGTGGCGAGGCGGGGCGCCGGGGGCCCCGCCTATACTCGGCGCTTCGAGCGCATCGGCGACAGCGCTCCCGACCGACAATGAGCGGACCCCTGCGACGCACCAAGCGGTCGCGCCCCGCCGACGGCGGCGAGCCCCTCGAGGAGGGCCTTTCCGCCGAGCCGGAGGGCGCGCCCACCACGCCCGAGACGCCGCCCGCCGGCGATGCGACCGCGGCCCCCGTCGCGCCCGGCGAACCAGCCGCGGCGAAGCAGCCGCCGGCCGAGGCGACGAGTGCCGACGACGCCGCGAGCCCTGAGGTCACCGGTCAGGAGCCGCCTGTGGAGGCCGTGGCGACGGAACCGCTCGCCCCGCCCGCGAGCTCTCAGGGCGCGGGTGCTGAGCCGCCCCCCGCATCCGTGGGTTCCGTGGGCGCAGCCGGACGGGGAGCGAACGAGCCGCGCGCCGCGGCGCCGGGGTCCGAGCCCACCGCCGAGTTCCCGAGCGCCGATACCGCGCCCGCGGGTGACTCCCGGCGCAGGCGCTGGCGTCCGTTCCGCCACCGCGGCAAGCGGACGCCGGTCACCGAGCAGACCCAGCCGCAGGCGCCGCCGCCGGTCCTGCTCGCCGATCCCAGCACGCCGGCGGGGCTGGACCCGGCGGAGGCGCCCATGCGCCCGCCCGCCGGGCGTCGCGGCCGCTTGCGCCGCCGCCTCCGCTACCTCCGCCGTGCGCGCGAGCTGATGCTGCGCGACCTCGGCGGGCTGCTCTACGAGGTCCACCGCACCGGGGGCGGGAGCGTCGACTCGCACGCGACAGTGATCGGCGCGAAGGTGCAGCGGATCGCCGGCCTGGATGCCGAGGCGCACGCGCTCGAGACCGCGCTCGGGGCGCCCCGCGGCGAGACCGTCGTCTTCGAGCCCGGCGTCGGCGGCACCTGCGACACGTGCGGCGAGCTCTACGGCAGCGACGCCAAGTTCTGCTCCAACTGCGGGGCGTCCGTCGGCACCGGCGCTCCAAGCGCCCCGGCCGCCGGAGCGACGGCCGCGGCGAGCGCAGAGGCGGACGCCGGAGCGCCGGCCCGCCGCGCGTTCTGGCGCCGCGCCGCTCGCCCCGCGGAGGATCCCCCCAGCGGGGAGACGGCCGTCAGCACGCCGGTGGCGAGCCCGCCGTCCGGGGACGAGCAGACGGCAGTCAGCCAGCCGGCGGCGAGCCCGCCGGACGAATCCGCGGCGTCCGGAGACGAGCGGACCGCGGTCCTGCCGCCCGACGCGACGGCCGGCAGAACCGACGCGGCGACGCCGGGCGAGCAGCCCGCCGCGCCCCGCGACGATCGTCCGACTCCCGGCGCCGAGGCCGCCGCGCAGCCGCCCGCGGAGGCGTCGCCGAAGCCGCTTCCCGGCCTTCGCAACGGCCGGCCCGACGACCGCACGCCGCCGGGGTTGTCGTCCGGCGACCCGCTGGTCAGCAGGGAGCGACCGTGAGCACCGTCGAGACGCCGCCGCCGCCCGACCAGCGGACCGGCCGGCAGTGCCCGCGCTGCGGCGCGGCCATGACCGACGACCAGGAGTGGTGCCTCGCGTGCGGCGCCGCGGTCGGGACGCGGGTCGTCGCCGCCCCCGGCTGGCGCGGGCCGATCGCGATCGCCGCCGCGATCGTCGTGATCGCCGCGATCGCCGTCGCCGTCGCGATCATCCAGCTCGCCGACGACACCGGGCAGGTCGCCCAGAACCCGCCGGCCGCCTCCCCCACGCCGCCTGCGGCCGCGACGCCCGCGCCGACCGTCACGCCCGACTCCACGCTGCCCGAGGCGAGCGGCCAGTCGACGCCCGAGCCGACGACCACGCCCGAGCCGACCACCACCCCTGAGCCGACCACCACACCCGATTCAGGCGGCTCCGCGACCGCCGGCTGGCCGTCCAGCAAGTCCGGCTGGACCGTCGTGCTCGCCTCCGATCCCTCGGAGTCCGAGGCCCAGGACGCCGCGGACACGTTCGCCGGGGACGGGATCTCCGGCG